>DATDOQ010000113.1:0-10222 GCA_035293205.1 Bacteroidia bacterium | reverse complement strand
GTTCAGATCATTCATGCCCATCCTTTCGGAAAAAATTGCAATATCGCCTTTGGTTTCGATCGTGTTCGCTCAGAAGGATTTTATCGAAGACAAAACACCAATAACTCAAACCTGGATCTCAACGGCTGGTATCGTTCTCCGGGAAGAAAATATTCTGTGCTTGGAAATGTTTTTTGGAACGGAAGCAATATTGCCCAGAATGGTGGAATAAAAGATGACGCCTTATTCGAGTCCGCTACGCAGTTCGACAGGCAGCTTGTTGCAATCAATCTTTCTTCAGCTTCAACCCGTCAGCGAATGCGCGGTATTTCCATTAAACAATACCGGTCGTTCGGACCAGTTACAGATACCCTTTCGGAAAAATCAGACAGCACCGCGTTCAGATCACAGATCCGTCCTCATTGGGCAATTGCTCATTCGGTTGAGTTTCTTGACGAGTCATATGTTTTTGAAGATAATCTTCCATCTTCCGGATTTTATGAAAACATTTTTCTGGATTCGAATCAAACGCTCGATTCAACTTATTTATGGCGCATCGAAAACGGCCTGTGGCTCGAAAAATTCAGGGCCGGAAGGAAAGGTTTTTCCGGCCGGATCGGCGGACGTTACGAAGCGGGGGAAATAATAAACGACACCATTTACCGCCATTTTACAAACATCTATATCGATGGCAGGGTCAGCTATATTACGCGTAATGTTGGCGATGCGTTCATAAACGCCTGGTATGCAATTGAGGGATTTAATAAAGGAGATTATAAAATTCAGGCGGAAATAAGAACCATTAAAAGCGGGTTGATATTCGAACAATCGACACTCAGTCCGGAATTTGTTTTTACGAATTATTCCGGGAACCATTTTCGCTGGCAAAACGATTTTGGAAAATCGGACATTACCGCGGCAAAAATTTATTTCGTTCCGTTCACTTCCAAATTCAATCTGCTTATTGCCAGTTTTCAGTGGAACAGTTATTACCGCCCTGTTTATTTTAATGAATTTTTAATGCCGGAACAATACTACGCCACGGTGAACGCATTTGCAGTGCGTATCAGGCTGGATTTGGGGAAAGAACATTTCCGGACAAAAAGTTTTTTAACCTGGAACCGATTGCCTGAAGGTTCACCCATCCGGCTGCCGGAATTCATCATCCGCGAATCGTTTTATTTAAATTATAAATTATTCAAATCCGCTTTGCTGTTACAGGCAGGTATCGACCTGACATGGTTCTCATCTTATTTCGCCGATGCCTACAATCCGAACGTCGCGCAATTTTATGTGCAGGATTCCAAAGCCATCGGCAGCTATGTTTACCTTGATGCGTGGGTCAGCATGAAAATTAAATCAGTAAGGGTTTTTATAAAAGCGGATCATTTAAACGCGGGCTGGTTCGGCAGGACGTATTATCTTACCCCGCATTATCCGTATCCCGATTTTGCACTGAAGTTTGGAATTGCGTGGGTCTTCAATGATTAAATGCGGATGCGGCTTTTGCGAGGATCTTTTCCGTCGCGCCTTTATTTTGTATTACATATTCTCCGGCTTTTTTTCCCGCCTCCGACATTCTTTTTTCATCACGCATCAGCGTGTTTAAAACCGTGTTCAACTCTTCGCCGGTGCTGACAGAAAATCCGCCGCCGCGCGCGATCAAACCTTTTGCTTCATTGAATTTTTCAAAACGCGGACCGAAAATCACCGGTATGCCATACACCGCTGCCTCCAGCGTATTATGAATGCTCCGTCCAAATCCACCGCCGATGTACGCGATCCGGCCGTAGCGGTACAACGACGAAAGCATGCCCATGTTATCAATCAGCAAAACCTGCGCATTAGCAATAGTTTTTTCGTTTGCTTTCGAAAAACGTTGAATGTTTGTTTGTTCAACACCCATCTTTTCAAGGGCAGATTCAATTGAAGACAGGCGCGCTTCATTCAGCTCATGCGGAGCGATCAGTAATTTCCATCCATTCGTTAGATGTTCACATATTGCGGGAAATAAATGCGCTTCATCCTGCGGCCAGGTGCTGCCGGCGACAATTACTTTTTTGCCCGCTCCTGCAAACTTTTCGGCAAGCGGGATTTGTTTCGCATTTGCGGCTATCTCCGCTACACGGTCGAAACGGGTGTCGCCGGAAACTTCGGCATGAGTAATGCCAATGGATTGAAGCAAGTTGATTGATTTATTTTCCTGCGTAAAAATAAAAGTGAATCCTTTCAAAGCGTCACGGAAAATCCCGCCCCAGGGTTTGAAAAAAACCTGTTTTTCGCGGAAGATTGCTGAAACGAGGTAATGGGGGATTGTGTTTTCACGAAGCAATGCCAGCATGTTCAGCCAGAATTCATATTTGATAAAGAATACAACTTTTGGTTTTACCAGCCGGATAAACCGGCGCGCATTTGCCGGTGTATCAAGTGGAAGATAACTGATGACATCCGCGCCTTCATAATTTTTTCGCACCTCGTAACCGGAGGGGGAAAAAAAAGTCAGCAGGATCCGGTGCCCGGGATATCTTTTTTTAATTTGTTCAATTAAAGGACGCCCCTGTTCAAATTCCCCCAGCGAAGCGCAATGAAACCAGACAACCGGCTGATCAGTGCCAGCGATTTTTTTTTCAAGCTCGGTAAAAAGATTTTTTCTTCCCGTTATCCATTGCCTGGCTTTTGCATGAAAAAGCGAAGCGAACCGCAACGTTAAACCATACATCAAAATGTTGAACGAATAAAGCGGGCGCATCAATGCAGGTTAGTAATTATCGCTCCGGTAAAGCGGGATCATCCAGCCGAATCGTATGCCGTGCAAAAGATCAAGACGTTGTTTTGTATCCGCGCGCATGAGATCATAATCCCATGAACGGCGGCTTTTTGTAAATGCCTGGGTGAATTCAAATCCTGCGTAAAAATTCACATAATGGTTTTTGCTCATGAACCAGTAACCGGCAAATTCCGTAACGGAAAATCCATTCGTCAGCCTGTCATAACCTTTTATATAATCGTCCCGGAGCTGCGGTGAGCGGTTGCCGCCATCAATGATTTTGATTTTATGCTGCATAAACCCGAGGGAACCCATCAGCATTACACCGCTGTTTTTATTGGCGCCCGCCAAACGGGGGAAAATTTTCCCACCGGAAAGATTTAGCATAAATCCGCGTTCGTACAGGTGAATGTCCGCGAGTTTCCCTTCTTCGTCAATAACAAAACCGTCGCGGGTTGCGATGCTGTCGAGTATGCCGTCTTCCTTTACTTGTCCGCCAAAAAGATAATACCAGTTCAATCCGAAAACATAGTTTGAGCTTGTTTTCACCAGCGCCGAAGCGCCTGCCGTGGAATTGAAACCAAAGCGGTCTGCAAGATTTCCACCCGGAAAATATGCCCCATAGCTGCCGCTTAATGCCACGGCTGAAAACGCCGTATACGCATTCCGCTGGGCACGGGCAGGGATTACAAGTTGAATAAGCAATAATAAAATGGCAATACGGGTATGAAGCATTGGGCCAAAGATAAGGAAGGAAGGGCGATGGCAAGCCGGCGTTTTGCAAGCGGGCGGTGACTTCAAACAGGCGGCGGATTTCCTGATTTATAAGGCGTTTCTAAGTGGCCATACCCCGGGCAAAATAGTTATCTTCGCAGGGCAAAAAACCATTTCCTCCAATGGAAAAAGTGGCGAAGAAAATCCAGATGGTTGACCTCATCGGTCAGTACCAGAAAATTCAGCCTGAAATTGATAAGGCAATTCTTGAAGTAGTTCGTTCTTCCGCTTATATCAACGGACCGGAAGTAAAAGCCTTTAAAGCGGAGCTCGAAGCCTACCTCGGTGTTAATCATGTAATACCCTGCGCAAATGGGACAGATGCTTTGCAGATTGCCATGATGGGTCTTGGTCTTCAACGGGGTGATGAGGTGATCACGGCCGATTTTACGTATGTGGCCACTGCTGAAGTGATCGCTTTGCTCGGCCTCGTGCCGGTCCTTGTGGATGTTTACCCCGACACATTCGACATCAATATTGAAGCGCTTGAAAAAGCCATCACACCAAAAACCAAAGCAATCGTTCCGGTTCATCTTTTCGGCCAGTGCGCAAACATGGAACGGATGATGGATGTTGCTAAAAAACGCAACCTTTTTGTGATCGAAGATACCGCCCAGGCGATCGGCGCGGATTATATTTTCAAAGACGGCAGCAGGCAAAAAGCGGGTTGCATCGGTCACGTGGGTTGCACCTCATTTTTTCCATCGAAAAATCTCGGCTGTTACGGCGACGGTGGCGCTATGTACACGAATGATGATGAGCTGGCGAAAAAGCTGGCGATCATTGCAAACCACGGGCAAACGGTGCAATATTACCACGATATGATCGGCGTTAATTCCCGTCTCGACAGCATTCAGGCAGCAGTTCTTCGTGTCAAGCTGCGTCACCTGGATGAATATGCTGCTGCCAGGAATCATGCCGCAGATTATTATGACAAGGCATTTGCAAATCACCCGAAAATAAAAACGCCGGCTCGCGCAAAAAACAGCACGCATGTTTTTCATCAATACACACTGCAGCTGAATGGCGTTGACCGCAATAAGCTGCGGGAGCATCTTGCCGGCCTGGAAATTCCTGCCATGATTTATTACCCTGTTCCGCTTCATTTACAGAAAGCTTACCAGGATCCACGCTATAAGGAAGGCGACTTCCCGGTCACGGAAAAATTGTGCGCATCCGTTATCTCATTGCCCATGCACACTGAACTCGATGAAGAAACGCTAACATACATTACGAAAAGTGTACTGGAATTTGTGAAATAGCACATTAACTCATTAGCACATTACCACATTAGCACATTATGAATATTGCAGTCGTAGGTACAGGTTATGTAGGGCTTGTGACAGGAACATGTCTCGCGGAAACCGGCAACCATGTTACCTGTGTTGATATTGACGCCGAAAAAGTAGGGAAGATGCGCAATGGGGTAATTCCTATTTACGAACCTCATCTGGATTTGATTTTTGAGCGCAACATCCGTCAAGGACGTTTAACCTTTACCACTGATCTGGAAGAAGCCGTTGCGGGCGCAAAAATTATTTTTCTTGCCCTTCCGACACCACCGGGTGAAGACGGTTCGGCAGATCTTTCGTATGTGCTCGGTGTCGCAGAACAGCTCGGGCGAATGATAAAAGATTATAAAGTAATTGTGGATAAAAGCACCGTGCCGGTTGGTACGGCAGAAAAAGTGCATTCGGCGATCGCGAAAAATTGTAAAATGGAATTTGACGTGGTTTCCAATCCCGAATTCCTGCGCGAAGGTTTTGCTGTGGATGATTTTATGAAGCCGGATCGTGTCGTGATCGGAACGCAGTCGGAGAAGGCCCGCAAAATGATGGAGGATTTATACAAGCCTTATGTGCGGCAGGGAAATCCAATCATTTTTATGGATGAGAAATCGGCGGAACTGACTAAATATGCGGCGAATGCTTTTCTCGCGACAAAAATTACTTTTATGAATGAGATCGCCAATCTCTGCGAAAAGGTTGGCGCGAATGTGGATATGGTGCGGATCGGAATTGGTTCAGATGAAAGGATCGGAAAAAGGTTTCTTTTCCCGGGTATTGGTTACGGCGGAAGTTGTTTCCCAAAAGATGTGCATGCGCTCGCCATGTCCGCGTCGCAGGCGAATGCTGAAATGAAAATCCTGGAAGCGGTCATGGAGATCAATGAAAAGCAGAAGACGATCATTATTCCAAAGCTGAACGCCTATTTTAAAAATAATCTGAAAGGAAAACGCATCGCAGTCTGGGGACTGGCATTTAAACCGGATACGGATGATATCCGCGAAGCACCGGCACTATATATTATTGAAGAGCTTCTAGAGGCCGGCGCGTCTGTTTCAGCCTATGACCCGGAGGCCATGAATAATGTAAAAAAGACGTTGGGTAATAAGATCACCTTTGGCACTGATGAGTATGCCGTGCTCGAAGGCGCCGACGCGCTGGTGATCTGCACGGAATGGAGCCTTTTCCGCACGCCGGATTTTGAAAAAATGAAATCGCTGATGAAAACCGCGGCAATTTTTGACGGTCGAAATTTATACAGTCCCGGGCAAATGCAGGAAAACGGATTTTATTATGCAAGCATAGGAAGAGCGGTGGTTACAAATTAGTTGGTTAAGTGGTTGGTTGGTTAGTTAGTTACTTGATATTAGATAACAACCAACCAACCAACCAACCAGCCAACCAACAAAGTACAAATGTCAAAACGTGTTCTTATCACAGGCGCCGCCGGATTTCTCGGGTCCCATCTCTGCGACAGGTTTGTCAATGAAGGGTGCCGCGTTATTGGAATGGACAACCTGATCACCGGTGATTTGAAGAACATCGAGCACCTGATGAAGCTGGAGAATTTCGAATTCTATCACCACGATGTTTCCAAATTTGTGTTTGTACCGGGCGAACTGAATTACATTCTTCATTTTGCCTCACCCGCATCCCCGATCGATTATCTCAAAATTCCTATCCAGACACTGAAGGTTTCTTCCCTGGGAACGCATAATCTGCTCGGTCTCGCGCGTGTGAAAAAAGCGCGTATTCTTGTCGCATCCACTTCGGAAGTTTACGGAGATCCCACCGTGCACCCGCAAACAGAAGATTATTGGGGAAATGTAAATCCCATCGGTCCGCGCGGGGTTTACGATGAAGCGAAACGGTTTATGGAAGCGATCACCATGGCGTATCATACGTATCATGGACTTGAAACACGCATCGTCCGGATCTTTAATACGTATGGTCCGCGTATGCGGCTTAACGATGGTCGGGTACTACCGGCGTTTATTGGCCAGGCTTTGCGCGGTGAAGACCTCACCATTTTTGGCGATGGTACACAAACACGCTCCTTTTGTTATGTCGATGACCTGATCGAAGGAATTTACCGGCTTTTGCTAAGTGAGTATTCCAGCCCGGTGAACATCGGCAACCCACAGGAAATTACGATCAAAGATTTTGCGGAAGAAATTATCCGGCTCACGGGTACAAAACAAAAAGTCGTTTATAAACCGCTCCCGCAGGACGATCCGCAACAGCGTCAGCCGGATATTGCGCTTGCAAAAAAGATCTTAAGCTGGGAGCCAAAGGTGGAACGCGCGGAAGGATTGAAGCGAACATATGCATGGTTCAAAAGCCTGGGAAAGGACGAGCTTTACAAAAAAGAACACCGCGAATTCGAAAAGAAATAATTTTTCGCTTGAACTTTCAACGTTTTTCTTTTTTCAGCTTGCTGGTTTTTCTGATTATTTTAACCTAATACTTCAATAATTACCTATGAAGTACAGGCGAATGCCCATTGAAATGGAATCGCCGGAGCAATTGGGATATGATAAGATCCGTTGCAACCTGGCCGAAAGTTCGCTCACCGATGTGAACTGGCGCGACATAGGATTCAATGTTTCAGAACTTCCGCTCGCCTATACCGATCATTACGGAAAGCCGGAACTGCGTGAACTGATCGCGCGCGGATATGATGGAATTCGCCCGGATGAAATCCTGCTCGTTCCGGGTGCCGCAGCAGCTTTATTTATCATCGCCACCTCGCTGCTTGAAAAAAAAGATCACCTGCTGGTGCAGTTTCCGAATTATGCCACCAACCTGGAAACACCTTTTGCCATCGGATGTGAAATTGGAAAGATCGAATCGCATTTTGATGAAGGTTATGCAATCGGCCTTGATGTTTTTGAGAAAATGTGCAGGCCCAATACAAAGCTGATCAGCATAACCAATCCGCATAATCCTTCCGGCAGAATGTGCGGCCAAAATATTTACGATAAGCTGACCGGGATCGCCGCAAAAAATGGCATTTATCTGCTCGTTGACGAAACGTACCGCGAACTTGTTTTCAATGGCAAACAACTGCCCCTTGCTGCATCGTTTTCCGATCATGTGATCAGCGTTTCATCCGTTTCAAAAGCGTACGGTCTGCCCGGCCTGCGCATCGGCTGGATCGTCACGAAAGATAAAAAGCTGATGGAAACATTTCTCGCCGCCAAGGAGCAGATCTTCATTACTAATTCGATTCTTGACGAAGAAGCAGTTTATTATTACCTGCACAATCGCCAGGAAATGATCCTTGATTCACACGCGGAAGCGCGCAGGAAATTCAGTATGGTAAAAAAATGGATGGAAGCAAACGAATTTTTCGAATGGAATGTTCCGGAAGGTGGAGTGGTTGGTTTTTTAAGGTTTAAGAAAAATCTAAAGCCGGATGTTGCTTTATTTTACAAGGAGCTGAATGATAAGCATGGAACATTTGTCGGCCCGGGGCATTGGTTTGGGGTGGAGGATCGTTATTTCAGGCTTGGTTTCGGGTATCCTTCGGAGGAGGAACTGCAGGAAGGGTTAACGGCGATTAATGCGGCAGCACATGCAGCAATTCAAAAACGCTCATAACCGGGACCACCGATTTTGGCTATCTTAGCGCTCCGTTTTCACTCTATGGAAAAAGGATATTTTGCTCATCCCACAGCGGTTGTCGACGATGGCTGTACGATCGGAAACGGCGTAAAAATCTGGCATTTTTCGCATATCATGCCGGGCTGTATTATTGGCGACAACTGCAACATCGGTCAGAACGTGGTGATCTCACCGGAAGTTGTGCTGGGCAAAAATGTAAAGATCCAAAACAACGTTTCGCTTTATACAGGTGTCACCTGCGATGATGATGTTTTCCTGGGTCCATCCTGCGTATTTACAAATGTTACAAATCCCCGTAGCGCAGTCAACCGCCGCGGACAATATGCAAAAACGCATGTCGGAAAAGGCGCTTCCGTCGGGGCGAATGCAACCATTGTATGCGGACACGACATCGGCGCATTCGCATTCATCGGAGCCGGTGCGGTGGTAACGAAAACTGTTCCGGATTACGCGCTGGTCATTGGCAATCCCGCACGGCAAAAAGGCTGGATGAGCGAATACGGTCATCGTCTCGAATTTGACGCGTCGGGAAATGCAGTTTGCCCGGAGAGTAAAGAGAAATACCGGCTGGAAAACGGAATAGTAAGTAAAATCGTTTAAGAAAAGTTTGCCCCAATAATTTATGTCTTCCAAAATCAAATTCGCAATCATCGGCCAGGGTCATATCGGAAAACGGCATGCAGAAATGATCCGTCGCAGGGATGACGCGGAGGTGGTGGCCGTGTGCGATATTCTTTCAAAGGAAGAAACAGGGCAGGCATCCATAAAAGAGAATTATTATTTTTCTGAAGAAGAAATGTTGCGCGCGCATCCGGAAATTGAAGTGGTAAATGTTTGCTCGCCCAATGGCCTTCATGCAGTGCATGCTTTGAAAGCGCTGGAAGCGGAAAAACATGTGGTGATCGAAAAACCCATGGCGCTGAGCAAAACCGATTGTGAGTCAGTGATATTTAAAGCGCTTCAGGTTCACCGGAATGTTTTTTGTGTCATGCAAAATCGTTATTCGCCGCCCTCCGTATGGTTGAAAAAAATTGTTGAAGAAAAAATTATCGGCGAGGTGTACCTTGTTCAGCTCAATTGTTACTGGAACCGCGACGAACGTTATTATAAAAATGACTCCTGGAAAGGAACACAATCGCTGGATGGAGGAACCTTATTCACGCAGTTCTCGCATTGGGTTGATCTTATCTATTGGCTTTTCGGCGACATCACGAACATCCAGGCAAAGTTTGCCGATTTTAATCACCAGCATTTAACGGAGTTCGAAGATTCCGGCTTTGTAAGCTTCCAGTTTTTAAATGGCGGAATGGGATCAATCAATTATTCGACTGCAGTATGGGATACGAACCTCGAAAGCAGCATTACAGTTGTCGGCAGCAATGGAAGCGTAAAAGTCGGTGGGCAATATATGGATAAAGTTGAATATTGCCACTTAAAGGATTACCCGATGCCAAAACTCGAAGCAACAGCGCCTGCAAATGATTATGGCGGCTATAAAGGTTCGGCGAACAATCACCAATTTGTTATTCAAAACGTAGTTGACACTTTGCGTGGGAAAAATAAAATTACAACAAACGCGCTCGAGGGGTTAAAAGTTGTCGAAATGATTGAGAGGATTTATTCGTTGCGGAAGGCGGACAGGAAGGGTTAGTTGTTGAAGAGTTAGTTGTTGAAGAGTTAGTTGTTGAAGAGTTAGTTGTTGAAGAGTTAGTTGTTGAAGAGTTAGTTGTTGAAGAGTTAGTTGTTGAAGAGTTAGTTGTTGAAGAGTTAGTTGTTAGTAATACTTAGT
>DATDOQ010000112.1:0-5114 GCA_035293205.1 Bacteroidia bacterium | reverse complement strand
CAGGCCAATAATTATGCTGGTGGTAGCTATGGCATCATGGGTGGTTTCGAAACGCTTCCAAACCCGGTTCCAGCTTCCATGATGGAATATGATTTCGTCGCACGTAATCTTCAGGGCGGATTTGATGGCCAGGCGGGCAGTCTGCCCTCCACTATTGCGGCAAACTCTACGCAGACATACACCTTCCCGGCATACACAGTTCCCGCAGGCTACAATACGAACAACATGCGTGTCATCATAATGTTGATCGATCACAATGGGGCTCCATCTGATTACCGCATCATGAATTCTGCAAGCGCTCCGGTATGGGGCGGCGCGGTAACGGTTTCCGATCCTTCTGCCACAGCTTCTGTGAATGTTTACCCAAATCCTTTCGATGCGGGAACAAACGTGAATATTAACCTGAAGGCTTCAGAAGAAGTGACCATTGAAGTTTATGATATGGCTGGTCAGCTTGTCAGCGCACAATACGCCGGCCAGCTTGCTATCGGTCAGCATAATATCGCACTCAGCGGGGAAAACCTGGCAAATGGCTTTTATTTTGTTAAAGTGCGCGCCGGACAAAGCACCTCGACGACGAAGATTTCAGTGATGCACTAAAAGTGCTTCTCTTTTAATTGCTTATCAGGAACTGACGGTTCTGGCGCGGAATTTGCGTCACAACCGTCGGTTCTTCTTTCAAACTTATCCCCCATCACTTTACCCGAAAAAATTTCATCACATGATCCGCATTTCTTCTGCCGCATTCATACTTCTTTTCGCATTTATTACCATGGCTTTCAATATCCAGGATCCGGTTCAGAAAATTCCTGCTGTAAATGTCAAATCCATGGACGGCAAAATGGTCAGCACCGGAACGTTTGAAAATTCCGGCAAGCCGATCATTATCGACTTCTGGGCAACCTGGTGCGTGCCCTGCAAAAAGGAGCTGAATGAAATCGCGGAGATCTATGCTGACTGGCAGGAAGAAACAGGGGTCAAGCTGATCGCCGTTTCCATTGATGACCAGCGGAATTCGCCAAAGGTTAAGCCTTATGTGGAAAGCAAAGCATGGGAATATGAAGTTTATCTCGACGAAAACCAGGACTTCAAACGCGCCATGAATGTGAACACGGTGCCGCATGTTTTCGTGCTTAACGGTAAAGGTGAAATTGTGTGGCAAACAAATGTCTTCGTAGAAAATGGCGGCCTGGAAAAACTCCACGATGTGATCCTGAAAGTTTCAAAAGGCGAAAAGCCGGAATAAATTCCAACCGCGATAGCTATCGCGACAAATTCCAAATCGCGATAGCCATCGCGACAAATCCATAAAATCATAACCGTTGGAATTCGGGCGCGGGAAAATCGTAATTTTCGCTTCTGTTAGTTCGGACACACGAAAGCTTTCGGGTTTCCCATAATGTTTTTTTTAAACGCTATATCTGTGAAAAAAGCGCTTGTGCTTTTCCTGCTTTTAGCAGTGGGCCCCCTCTTCGTTATTCCTTCGCAGGGCCAGGTCAGCTCTGCAGGAACCATCAGCGGCAATTTCCAGATTGACGCGCAATATTATATTCCTGATTCTCTTATTGACGCCGATACCATCGCGGAAAAAGCTTTATTCAACGGATGGGGAAATGTAATCTATTCGCGCAATCTTCAGAAAGGAACTTTTTCGGCAGGCATTCGTTACGAAAGCTACCTGAACCGGCTCAATGGTTATCCCGCCGGATTTTCCGGAACAGGAATTCCTTACCGTTATGCAACATTCAACAGCCAGGGCCTTGAAATAACGGCAGGCAGCAGCTACGAACAATTTGGAAGCGGATTGGTTTTGCGCATCTATGAAGATCGCGGATTAGGTTACGACAATGCGCTCGATGGCATTCGTGTGCGAGCAACGCCTTATCGTGGCATTTATCTGAAAGGCCTCTGGGGCAAACAAAGAAACGGAATGACTTCCGGTCCCGGGATCGTGCGCGGATTCGACGGGGAAATAAACATCAACCAGCTCATCGGTCACCGGATGGACAGTGTGAAAACACAATTCATCGCCGGTGGAAATTTCGTCAGCAAATTCCAGGCTGATCTTGACCCGTTCCTGAATCTCCCGCAAAACGTCGGCGCATGGTCCGGCCGTATGAACATTATCCGGAAGCGAATTAATTTCTATGCCGAATATGCGTACAAGATCAATGATCCTTCATCCGACAATGATTTTATTTACAAGCCGGGGCAGGCGATCTTCAGCTCTCTCACATATTCGCGGAAAGGACTCGGGATTTATCTCGGTTACCTGCACGTGGATAATTTTTCTTACCGCTCGGACAGGAATGCTTCGATCAATTCGCTACTGATAAATTACATTCCGGCATTGACAAAACAGCATGTTTACGCGCTGGTGGCATATTATCCGTTTGCCTCCATTCCGAAAGGCCAGGTCAGCCTGCAGGGCCAGGTTGATTATAAAGTGAAAAAAGGTTCTGTTTTAGGCGGTAAATATGGAATGGACATTACGCTGAATTATGCGAAAACAAACGCGCTTGACACAACCACGTTGCATGATGAAGCAACCACGCGCCAGGGTTATTCGATCAATTCCTATTTATTCGGCGACTCCGCCATTTTCGAAGATTTAAATATTGAGATTTTCCGGAAATTCAATTCGAAATTCAAAATGACATTTGTGTACGCGTTCATCAAATACAACAAGAACGTGTTGCTGGGAAAATTCGGCTACCCGATGATTCCGTCACATTCGGTGGTTTTTGAGCCGGTCTATAAGCTCAATAATAAAATAACGCTGAAGGCGGACATCGAGCACATGTACACGAAAGAAGATTATGGCAGCTGGGCTATGTGGCTGCAGGAAGTGGATATTGGCCAGAATTTCTTTTTTGTTTTGATGGATCAATGGAATTACGGAAACGAGGATCCGAAACACCGCATTCATTATTATACTGTGAAGGCTGGTTATTACTGGGCGACCCATCGCATTGAAGTAGGTTATGGCAAGCAGCGCCAGGGTGTGTTTTGTGTGGGCGGGGTTTGTCGCCTTGTACCGGCGTCCAATGGATTTACGCTCACGATTACCAGTTCATTTTAATTATTCGTAAATTCAGGGTATCAAAAAATGAAAAAACATTTATTTCCCATAATTCTTGGCGCGGTTGTAATTACCGGATGTGATTACGTGGACGTTCCGCGGCAGGCAGGTGGTGGCGGGCCGCCTCCCGCAAGCGACACAGTTCGCAAAATTTTAATTGAAGATTTCACCGGGCATTTATGCATCAATTGTCCGGATGCGGCGGAAATGCTCGACAGCCTGGAGCACGCATTTCCCGGGCAGATAATTGGTGTGGCCGCGCACGTAGGTTTTTTCGCGCAGCCCTGCCCTCCTGCAGCACTCCCAGAAGATGCTCCTGCCGGCACTTTTGGGGAGGATTTCCGCTCACCTGAGGAAAGCAGCTATGACTTGATTTTCGGTACAAATTCATGGCCTTATCCGAATGGGATGGTTAATCGCGATGGGTTCCCTGCAAATATTCCAACCGATGTTGATGAATGGGATGATATGTCAAGTACAATTCTTGCCAAATCAATATCTGCTTATTTGAAAATTAATCCAACCTATAATTCTTCCACACGGCAACTCAGTTTATCTGTGAATGGCTTATTCATGATAGACACCACAGGCACATACGCATTAACGGTTTATCTTCTCGAAGACAGTCTTACAGGATGGCAGACAGACTCGGATCACCCGGAGGGACTGGATTCAAATTATATTTTTAATCACGTCTTGCGCGGCTGCATTAATTCACCGGGATCTGTGCTTGGAGAAACGGTGATGACTGGAACAATTCCATCAGGAACTTCTTTCCAGTATACATTGCTAGCGCCTTATGTCGTGAGCACGGCTTTTAATGATGAGCATCTCAGGATTGTAGCTTATCTCTATAAAACAGAGGACTACGGGGTGATGCAGGCGGCTGAGGCAGAAATCGATTGAGTGATTTGACGTTCATCTTACCTTTGCATCTTAAAAATCCCTTTGTCTTTTATGCATAGCATTAGTGCCTCATTATAATTATTCGTAAATTCAGGTTAGCAAAAAATGAAAAAATATTTATTTCCCATAATTCTTAGCGCAGTTGTAATTGCCCGTTGTGATTATGTGGATGTTCCACGGCAAGCCGGTGGAGGTGGGCCGATTCCAACAAGCGATACGATTCGTAAAATTCTTCTTGAAGATTTCACCGGGCATTTATGCACGAATTGTCCTGATGCGGCACTATTGCTGGACAGTATCCAGCAGGCTTTCCCGCATCAGGTTATTGGCGTAGCAGTTCATATTGGTTTTTTTGCGAACACATGTCCGGGTTCGCCTAATTGTCCCACTGGAGTGCCTGCCGGAGCCTTTGCCGAAGATTTCCGTTCACCTGAAGAAAACAGTTATGACCAGGTTTTCGATGCTATATCATGGCCTCTTCCTATGGGAATGGTAAACCACAATGGTTTCCCACTCAATATCCCCACACCGAAAAGCTCATGGGCTTCACTGGTAGGTACTATTCTGCCGCAGCCAATGACTGCCTACCTCAAAATTAATCCCAGTTACAATGCTTCAACGCGCCAGTTGAACCTCGGCGTTAATGGCTTGATGATGGTTGACACCACCGGTACATACGCGCTTACTATCTATTTGCTTGAAGACAGTCTCACCGGCTGGCAAACAGATGATAATCTTGCCAATGGTCTCGATTCGGAATATGTATTTAACCATGTCCTGCGGGCTTGCATCAATACGCCGGGTTCTATACTGGGCAGTACTGTTGTCACCGGAACCATTGCCGCGGGGACGCCTTTCACCTACACACTTCCTGCGCCCTATTATGTGAGCACTGCTTTTAATGATGATCATCTTCGCATCGTAGCTTACCTCTATAAAACGGATGATTACGGAGTGCTGCAGGCGGCGGAGGCAGAGCTGCAGTAGAAGGGCCCGCTAATAGAGCAGCCTCGCGGTATGCCACTTGACTTTCTTTTACATTTGTGTATGCGGTATTTTTTCGCATCCTGTTTATTTTTATTGTTGAGCTTGCCGGGTTTTGCCCAGCGCACTTTCCGTGCGGGGT
>DATDOQ010000111.1:0-8671 GCA_035293205.1 Bacteroidia bacterium | reverse complement strand
CAACCGGGTACGGTACCCATATGCGTGAATTCATTGCCGCTGCCCGAAAGCTCGGATGTGAAGTATTGCCGGTTATCCTGGGTGGAGCGGAGAAAGCCGGTATTGTAACCGGGGAGGGAAAAGCATGGGGAATGAAAAGATTGCTGCGGGCAATTTGCCCGCCATATATTTGGCGCAGTATTAAAGAATTTCGCTTGATGAAATTTGACAGGCATGCGGAAAAGACTTTAGAGGAAGCGGTTGAAAAATTTAAACCCGACCTGATTTATGAACGTTCGGCCTGGCTGCAGGATTCCGGCGCGCTGGTTGCAAAGAAAAAAAACATCCGGTATTGTGTGGAAGTTAACGCGCCTTTTCCGGAAGAAATGCGGGAATTTGAAAACGCCGGTTCCTGGTTTGAAAAGGTCGGGAAAGGAAAAATGCGTTACCAACTTTCCGTTGCGGATTGCTTGGTGGTTGTTTCATCGGCATTGGGTAATTACCTTGCCTGTGAATTTAAAATTGATCCATCAAAAATCCAGGTGATTCCGAATGCTGTTGATCCGCAACGGTTCAATGTTTCACCCGATGATGTGAATGGCTTCCGCGCAAAATATGGGCTGAGCAATGCAAAGGTTCTCGGATTTGTGGGATCTATTTTTCCTTATCATGGCGTTGATAAATTGATCGATGCATTCGCCACAATTGCTGGTGAGATGAAAAACCTTCCTCTCAAATTATTAATTGTAGGTGATGGTTATTTGCTGCCGGCACTAAAAGAACAGGCGGTTGCCCTGGGGATTGAAAAGGATGTAATATTTACAGGACCTTTGCCGCCTGCAGAAATTCCGGTCGCCTTGTCGGCGATGCATATTGGAATTATGGCAAAAACCAATTGGTATGGTTCCCCCGTAAAAATATTTGAGTATGGCGCGGCAGGGCTTCAGATCATTGCTCCTGACACGATTTCGGTGCGCGATGTGATGGTTCCCGGGGAAGACGGTTTACTTGTTTCGGGAAAACAGGACGAGCTTAAAAACGCCATTGTTCACCTATTGACACATGAAGCGGACGGCAAAAGAATGGCAAATCATTTCCGGGAGAAAGTGCTCAATCAGTTTACCTGGGAAAAATCAACCATGAATACACTTAAAGCATGCGGATTTCGCTTCTGACCGACGGCATCTTCCCTTATGTGACTGGCGGGATGCAGCGTCATTCGTTTTACCTCTGTAAATACCTGCTTGAAAACGGTCACCAGGTTGATCTTTATCATACCAATCAGTCGGAGAAAGATATTCACGCGCTTGAAGTTTTTACGCCGGAAGCAAAAAAGAACCTCCGTTCTTTCGTGGTCATTTTTCCAAAGCGCGGCAGGGCGCCCGGCCATTATATACGCGAATCATATGATTATTCGAAAAAGATCTGGGATGTTTTCCGGAAACAAACGCTGCCTGATTTTATTTATGCGAAAGGATTTTCCAGCTGGGAACTCCTGAATCAGAAACGAAAAGGAGTTAAGCTGCCTCCTGTTGGCGTTAATTTTCATGGCTATGAAATGTTTCAGCCTGCGCCGTCCCTGTTTGAAGAATTGAAATATGCGCTGATCCTGCGCCACCCTGTGAAATTTTGTGTGCGCCATGCCGACTGCGTTTTTTCATATGGCGGAAAGATCACCGCGATCATCAAAGGCTTGGGCGTTCTGGAAAATAAAATCCTTGAAATACCCGCGGGCATTGATCCCTCGTGGCTGGTTACCGCGCCTGTTCCCCATCAGGGAAATGTGCGTTTTATTTTTGTGGGGAGATACGAGCGAAGAAAAGGCCTGCCTGAATTATATGCGGCCATCCGGGCGCTGCCGGATACAATGAACTTTGAATTTAATTTCATCGGTGATATTCCTGTTTCAAAACGATTGCGCCGCGACCATTTGAAATACCACGGAAAAATTACGGATAATGAAAAAATGAAGGAGCATTTACGCCACGCGGATGTGCTCGTTTGTCCAAGCCATTCGGAAGGAATGCCGAATGTGATTCTCGAGGGGATGGCAAGCGGACTTGCAATCATTGCAACCGATGTGGGCGCGATTTCGGTGGCAGTAAATAATAAAAACGGATGGCTGATTGAACCGCGCAGCAAGACGCAGCTGGTGAACGCATTGGTGGAAGCAGGAACCGTTGATCTTGCATCAAAAAGGGCGGCTGCGTTAGAAGATGTGCGGACAAAATTTTTATGGCCGGAAATCGGCGCAAAAACCATTTCCCTCATAAGCAATTTTATGGTGCATAGATGAACTTTTTAACCCACACCCATTGGGGCCGACAACCTGTCGACCCCCAATGGGTGCCTGGATACCCTGCGCGTAACCCCCGAAAAACCTGTATTTTTGAGTGATGCTGAAACGGCTGTTTTCCTTCCTGGGAGAAAATATCAGGTGGGTGATTCTTACCCTGATCTGGCTTTTTGCCGGCATGTACACTGGCCCGTTCGTGTATGCTGTTCTACCCGTGTGTTTATTATTGATGAAGCGGCTGGAAATGAACCTGGGGTTGCTCCTTGGTTTTTTTCTCATTCTCACGCTGTCAGACAGCCGGCAGCCGCAATTTATGTTCGCTGAGAACGCGAAGAACATTTACATCGTTATGCTTGGTCTTTTTCTTTTCACCGACCTGAAAAAATTCCAGCCGTTTGAAAAAGTTTATAAGCGGTATATCGTTTTTCTGATCCTCGCTGCAATTGGCCTGATGTTTTCCCCGGTGGTTGCCACTAGTTTCCAGAAGCTGATCTCTTATTTGCTTATTCTCCTTGTTATTCCGAATTATCTCGCCCGCGTGTACCGTGAAAATGGCGATAAGGCGCTTTATGCAGTCGGACTGCTTGGAGCGCTCGTACTCTTATCCGGTCTTGTTCTGCGTTTCCTGGCGCCTGAATTTGTTTCGTTGGAAGGGCGGTTCAGTGGAATTTTAGGAAACCCGAATGGACTCGGATTGTTTTGCCTGCTCTTCTTCGTGCTTTTTGCTGTTATGAATGAAATCCGCCCACAGGCTTTCACGCGTACGGAACGTTATATTATTTATGCAATCATCATTCTATCAATGGTGCTTTCCGGTTCACGCAATTCCATTTTTACAATTCTGCTTTTTATACTTTTCAGAACATTTTTCCGTTTGTCGCCCTTGCTCGGTTTTATGCTGGTAGCAGGAATAATTATTTCTTATCAGTTAATCCTGGCAAATGCCACTTCGATCATTCTTTCAATGGGACTGGAAGAATATTTTCGCCTCGAAACACTTGAAACCGGTTCGGGCAGAATAGTGGCGTGGGATTTCGGTTGGGAACATATTACCAAAAGTCCTGTGTTTGGTGGTGGAATAGAATTCACCAATTGGCTCTACAAACAAAATTATCAGTTCCTTTCCATGCAGGGGCACCAGGGCAACGCGCATAATTCCTTCATCACTTTCTGGCTGGACACGGGGATCATTGGATTGCTCGCGTATATATGGGGAACCTTCGCCGTTTTTATCAAAGGATCTGCGCGCACGCGTTCATCTTTGCCGGCCATGTATGCTTTGCTGTTCAGCGCCTTTTTTGAATCATGGCTCACAGCATCGCTAAATCCGTTTACCATACAATTTGTGATGATCATGACTTTGATCACATCGCCCGCATTTGAAACAGTAAGCGTTCCTGCGGAAGAGACTCCACTGCCCCCTCCGCAGCCCGGCAAATTGATCCCTGCACACCTTCGCGATATATGACTGTGGACAGAAAGAAGCTGGTGATACTTTACACGGAGCTTGCCGGTTATACGCTCGCCAGCCTGGTGGATTTTTCAAAACGATTTCCGGAAACGGAAATTCATATTGTGCGTTGGCCGGTTAACAAAGAAGCGCCGTTTAATTTTGTTTTTCCCGGGGAATGGAAAATTTATGAGCGTAATTCTTTTTCAGATTTAATGCTCAAAAAGCTGGTGGATAATATCGGGCCTACGGCTATTTTATGCAGCGGCTGGATGGATAAAGATTATGTTTCCGTTTGCCGCGAATGGAAGAAAAAAATTCCTGTGATCCTGGTTATGGATAACAAATGGGAACGAAAGCTAAAACAATACGTAGCGGTTGCAATTTCCCGCTTTACTATTTTAAAAATCTTCAACCGGTGCTGGGTCCCGGGAAATTCGCAAAAACAATACGCGTTGCGCCTTGGATTCCGGCCTGAGCAGATCCGCACTGGCTATTATACGGCGGATGTGGCTTTCTATAACGAAATTTTTGAAAAGTGGATGCCTGAAAAAAAACAACATTTTCCACATCGTTTCATATATGCAGGACGGTATCATGATTCCAAAGGCGTTAATGAACTTTGGAATGCGTTTGCCAGGTTGAAAAAGGAAACAGGGAATGACTGGGAATTATGGTGTCTCGGAACCGGAAGCGTTACACCTTTCGCGCACCCATCCATTCGCCATTATGGCTTTTTGCAGCCAGAAGAAATGGCGGACATTCTGAAAGATTGCGGCGTTTTTATTTTGCCCAGCAAAGTTGAACCCTGGGGTGTGGTGGTGCATGAATTCGCGGCAGCCGGGTTTCCTTTAGCGCTCAGTGACCAGGTTGGCGCCACGGATACATTTCTTGAAGAAGGGAAAAACGGGTTCTTGTTTGCGGCAGGAGATTCCAATGCAATTTTTAATTCAATGAAAAGATTTACAGAAACACCGGATCATGTTTTGTGGGAAATGGGAGAATACAGTCATAAACTTGCGCAGACTTACACTCCAGGATTATGGGCAACAACGCTGAACAGCTTAATGGCAATGTGATATTTAATAATAGTGCATCCTGGTAATTTGCTTTAATAAATATGTGTGGCATTAACGGCATATTCAATTTACGTTGTGAAGGTGATTTTACTTCACCGGCAAAACGCATGCGTTCAGCGCTGGTACATCGTGGTCCGGATGACGAAGGATTATATGCGGAACCGGGTCTGGCATTGGGGCACCGCCGTCTTTCCATCATTGATCTTTCTGCCGCAGGTCATCAGCCGATGAGCTTCGCGGATGGACGCTACCAGATCATTTATAACGGAGAACTTTTCAATTTCCGGGAGCTGAAAGAAGAGCTGAAAGAATTTTCATTTCAAACGGCCACGGACACCGAAGTTCTGCTCGCTGCTTATGTGAAATGGGGTAAAAATTGTTTGTATAAGCTGAATGGCATGTTCGGTTTTGCAATCTGGGATGCGCAGAAAAAAGAACTTTTTATAGCGCGTGACCGGCTCGGCATTAAACCGCTTTACTGGACATTTCTTGATGAAACACTCCTGTTTGCTTCGGAGATCCGCAGCCTGCTGGAAGGCGGATTGGTGCCGCGTGAACTGAATCATGCTGTGCTGGGTGATTATTTGCGTTATCAAACAGTTCATGCGCCCCAAACCATCATCAAAAATGTAAACATGCTGCTGCCCGGACATTATCTGGTTGCATCAGCGGAAGGAATAAGCATTGCTGAATGGTGGAAACCTGAAATTAGTGAACAACCGCAAAAGCCTTACAGAGAAGTTTGCCGCGATGTCAGAAATCTGTTGCGCGCAAGCGTCAAACGCCGGTTGATTGCTGACGTTCCATTCGGCGCGTTTCTGTCCGGTGGAATCGACTCCAGCGCAATCGTCGGGCTGATGAGTGAAGTTGCGGAAAAGAAAGTGCAAACATTTTCAGTCATATTCGATGATTCCGAATTCAGTGAAGCAGCTCATGCGCGCAGAATCGCAGGAAAATTCGGAACCGATCATCATGAAATATTTCTGAAGGCGGATGATTTTCTGAAGCAACTACCAGATGCGCTGAATGCCATGGATCATCCTTCCGGTGACGGTCCAAACACATACGTGGTTTCGCGCGCGACAAAAAATGCCGGAATCACGATGGCGTTGTCTGGTCTCGGCGGCGACGAACTTTTTGCCGGATACGATATTTTTAAGCGCGCTGCAGTGCTTGAGAAGAAGGAATGGATGAATGCGTTGCCACTTCGTTTCAGGCAGGCAGGTGGAAACCTGATGAGGCTTATGAGGCCAGGAATGCGCGGCGAAAAAATTGCTGCGGTGCTGGAATTAGAAAGGATCAGTTTTGCATCATTTTATCCTCTTTCAAGGCAGGTGCTGCTGGAAAAACAGGTGCGACAGCTTACGAATGTCCTGGCCGAACCGGAAATAATTGTCAGATCAATTGCAGCGCAGATCAACAAAGATTTTCCCGGCGATGATAATTTGCTCAGTCGCGTTTCAATTGCTGAGATCACGACCTATATGCAAAATGTATTGCTGCGTGATACCGACCAGATGAGCATGGCCCATGCCCTTGAGGTCCGCGTGCCTTTTCTCGACTACACGCTGGTTGAGTATGTGCTGAATCTACCGGATCAATACAAATATCCTTCAACACCCAAAAAATTGCTGACGGATGCTTTGGAAGGATTGCTTCCGGATGAAATCATCAACCGGCCAAAAATGGGTTTTACACTTCCCTGGAAGCACTGGATGCGTAATGAACTGCGTGGATTTTGTGAAGAAAGGCTGACAAAGCTCGGCGCCTACGATTCTTTGAATGATGCCGGAATTCAAGCATTGTGGCAATCATTCCTGGCGAATGATCCTGGCGTAACCTGGTCGCGCATCTGGCCGCTTGTGGTTTTATCGCACTGGCTGGAAAAAAACAAAGTTCATGCGTAAGCCGCGCGTTTTGGTTTTTATCGACTGGTTTCTTCCCGGCGACAAAGCGGGCGGACCAGTCCGGTCGTGCGTGAACCTGATTGACCATCTGAATAATGAAATTGACTTTTCCGTTGTTACCCATGATACGGACTACATGTCGGATTTGCCTTATCCGGAAATAAATTCAAATGCATGGAATATTCTGAAGGATGGCAAGCGTGTTTATTATATTTCGAAAGATCAGTTGAAAAAGCGCACGATTGAAAAGATTCTGGTGCAGGAAGAATATGATGTGCTGTACATGAATGGAATGTGGTCACAGCCATTCACCGCCTGGCCTTTAACCATTTCAAAAAAAATAAAACCGGGAATTCGGACGATCATTGCCGTGCGTGGAATGCTCGGCCTCTCTGCACTGGCCATTAAAAGATGGAAGAAAAAGCTTTTTCTTTCCTATGCGAAGCTGCTCGGTCTTTACAGTGATGTTGTTTTTCATGCCACATCGGAAACTGAAGCGAAAGACACCTGGAATGTATTAGGCCAAGAAGCGCATGTAATGGTTGCAGGCAATTTACCGCGAAAGGGGGCAGGAGAGACGCAGGCAAAACAGAAATCCCGCGGGGCTTTAAAAATTATTTGTCCCGCCCGGATCGCCCCGGAAAAAAACACACTTTTTGCCGTTGAAATTTTTGAAAAAGTAAATATTTCCGTGGAAGTCGACTTTTTCGGAGCTGTTTATGATGCGGAATATATGACGCAATGTCTGGAAGCCGTCAAAAAGTTGTCACCTCATATTAAAATAAAATTTCATCAACCGGTTGATTCCGATAAGATCCCCGCTTTACTTGCGCGATATGATTTACTCCTCTTACCAACCCGCGGAGAAAATTTCGGGCATGTTATTTTAGAAGCCATGCAAGCTGGATTGCCCGTGCTGATCTCCGACAAAACTCCCTGGCGCAACCTTGAAACAAATCATGCGGGCTGGGATCTGCCGCTTGAAATTAAGGATGAATTCGGAAGGATGATTGAAATGGTTGGCGCGATGGATCAGGTCACGTATGCAAAATGGTCAGAGAGTGCGCTGAGGTTTGCGGCGAAATATGCCGCTGATGAAAAATTAATCGCGGCAAACAGGCTGCTGTTTTTGAACTGGTGAAAGATCACTCGCCTTCTTCTGAATTGAACTGGAGTCCTCCGATGATCTCCATCTTCACCGTATCCACGCTGTGCCGGAACCGTTTGAGGATCGTAAATTCATAACCGGCAAACTGCTTTTTCTCATTCACGGCCGGTATTCTTCCGTAGAGATAATTGACAAGTCCGGAAACCGTTTCATAATTCTGATTTTCCGGAAGCGCGATCGGGAGAATTTCGTTTACATCGGAAATGGTCGACATGGCATTGACGATAAACTCAGTGTCGGAACGTTTTTCAACCACTGGTTTTTCTTCATCGTACTCATCCTGGATCTCACCAACAAGCTCTTCAATGACATCTTCCATTGTGACAAGCCCTGTTATTCCACCGAATTCATTCGTAACGATGGCCATCTGAATATGCAGCGACTGGAATTCCCGGAGAAGATCATTTATGCGTTTTGTCTGCGGAATAAAATGTGCCGGCCGGATGATTTGCTCGAAGGCTTTTTTCTCGAGGCGCCCTTCTTTCAGCAGTCGTAACAGATCTTTCGTGTAAACAATACCGGAAATATTATCGAGTGATTCCCTGAAAACAGGCATGCGCGAATAACCTTCATCAACCACTTTGTCAATAATGTCCTGTGGGGGCAGGTCAAGATCGATGGCGGAGATTTTTGTCCGGGGAACAAGAATGCTCCTGACCGCGCGGTCATCAAATTCAAAAACATTCTGGATCAGCTCATGCTCCGATTGTTTGATGGCGCCTCCTTCTTCGCTTTCGGTAAGTATCATCCGCAATTCTTCTTCCGAATGGATAGCGCCCTCGCTGTCTGTCT
>DATDOQ010000110.1:0-7365 GCA_035293205.1 Bacteroidia bacterium | reverse complement strand
TATTTGTTCTGGATGCTTGTTTTTGCCACAACGCGTTTAGTATTTCTGATTTGGAACAAAGAAGAATTAAGCGGGATCCCATCCGCTGAAATTTTTTCCACATTTATCCATGCGATTTATATTGACACCGCAATGGCCAGTTACCTGCTGGCGCCTGCATGGCTGCTTATTACAACCGCATTGCTCACGCAAAGGAGCTGGCCTTTGGTAATTAACCGGTGGCTGACTCTTTTTTTTATAATTATCATTCTATTGGTCACCATCAGCGAGCTGCCGATTTACGACCAATGGCACACCAAGCTTAATTATAAAGCGATCTGGTTCCTGCAGGATCCTTCCGAAGTTTTTCATACAGCTTCCCCCGGTCAGTTGTTTTTTGGAACAACTTCTGTTATCCTGCTGACATGGGGTTTTTATTTCCTGTATAAGCGATGGATGGAGAAACACGATCCGTTGCAACGCCGGCCCTGGGTTTTTTCTATCCTGTTCATCCTTACAATTCCTGTGCTTATTTTCACAGGCATGCGAGGCGGGTTCCGGCCGATACCGGTGCAGATCAGCGATGCATATTTTTCAAAACATAACATCATCAACCTGGCTACGGTAAATTCCGCATTCAATCTCTGTAGCAGCTGGATTGAAAGTGCAAAAGCCACGGAACCCTACAGTTTTATGCCGGAGAACGAAGCGAATAAACTTTTCGCGGAACTTCATGATACACCCAAAGATTCCACTATTTCTATTCTTACTACCGACCGACCGAACGTTGTGTTGGTTGTTTTGGAAAGCTGGTCGGCAGATCTTGTAAAAAGTTGCGGCGGCTACGACAGCATTACACCACGTTTCGATTCGCTTGCCGGCGAAGGGATCTTATTCACGCGTTGTTATGCAAGCGGCAGCTTGTCGGATCAAGGCATGGCGGCTGTATTTTCCGGCTTTCCCGCGCAGCCGAAAACTTCCATTATTACTCAACCGACAAAATATGCGAAACTGCCCTGCATCAATTTTAATTTTAAAAATGCCGGGTATCGAACTTCATTTATGTTCGGCGGACAGCTTAGCTACGGCAACATCCGCGCCTACATGTATTACAATGGCTTTGATAGAATTATTGAAGAAGATGATTTCAGCTCCTCCGTTCCGAAAGGACGTCTCGGTGTGCCGGATGGCCCGCTTTTTACAAGGCAGCTGGAAGAATTAAAAAAAGAGCAGGAACCTTTTTTCGCGGCGATGTTTACGCTGTCATCCCACGGGCCATTCGATTACCCGATGAAAGATGTGCTGCACTGGGGCGATAAGGAAAAGCCATTTATCAATTCCGTTTATTATGCCGACAGTTGTATCGGCGATTTTATCAAGGGCGCTAAAAAATTTCCCTGGTATAAAAACACGCTGTTTGTTTTTGTTTCCGATCACAGCCATAATTCACCGCGCAACTGGGCATTCAACCAGCCGCAGTATCGCCGCATACCGCTTTTGTTTTTTGGCGAAGTCATCCGCCCGGAATACCGCGGAATGAAATACGACAGCATCGCCTCACAGTCCGATCTTGCGGCGACCCTTCTCCGGCAGCTGAAGATGGATGCTGATGATTACCGCTTCAGCAAAGATCTTTTCAATCCTTCCGCTTCGCGTTACGCTTATTATGCATTCGATGAAGGCTTCGGTCTCGTTAAGCCGGAAGGTCAGCTGACCTGGCATGTGAAAGAAGACCGGACGGAATTTGAAATAATTAACAGCGCTGCCGGGAAAAACAAATTGTTGCGCCAGGGGCAAGCATTTCTACAAGAGCTGATGGACGCATATTTCGCTTATTAATGGAATCAGGTAAGGCAGGGATTCTATTGTTGGAAAATGTGAAAACAATTGATAAAATAAATTAACCGGCGATCCCGTTTTAATTTATTCGCCTGTTTCGTTGCACATACAGGTCAAAACCCGCCATTTATCCGTCTCATTTTACCATTTTGATTTTATAACAATTGAACACGTTTTATTGCTTTTTCACAACGCGGCTTCGTGGCATAATATTTTCAATATAGATACCGTTCAGATTAATATAGATCAGGAATTATGCAGCAAAGCTATCGCAACGTTAAATTTTCATGCTATGAGGTCATTAATTTTTTTATGGATAGGGTTGATATCATTTATTGCTGCAACCGAAAGCCATGCAAACGAAGAAGCTGATTCGATCAGCTATGTCCTGATCAAATCCAGCGGCAGGTCAAGCCTTGATGTATTACAACTAAAAAACAGCGGACGATATGATCATACGCGTTATACGAATAAACGGATCTACCACGATTACGGAGTATATGAGCTGCAACGAGGCAAAGTGACATTTGAATCGCGCAGCAAAAAGAAAGAATTTCCTTCTGTGGCGGGCAGAACATATTATATTTCCAAAAAAGGAATGTTCAAGACAAAAGGAAACGCCCTATTCGGGAAAAAACCGATGTTGGTAACATCAACCGATCCTGAACATCGTCGTGGCTGGGATTACAATCCGTTGACCGGAAAAACGCTGGAGGAAATGAAGCCGGTTCCAAAAGTTGATCCGCGTCTTGCGGAGGCAAAAAAACGGGAAGCTGTTGAAATTTATACCAGGAATTATTACCTGAACATCGCGGCCACTTACGCGCCGCCGTATAAATGGATACTGGACAAAGCTTACTGCGGACCCGAATGTTTTGCAACTGTTATCGATCATGCGGAAATAAAATGGTCGCAGGATACGTCTTCCGCCACATTGTTCAATGATTTTGAAACGGTCATTCACGAGAGCACGCATAAATATAACAGCACATTTCCCACACCGGGTCTTACCGGTTACCTGGTTGAGCCGGGCGTGGAAATCACTGTAACGCCGACGCCTACTTTTTACTCGTCAGAGATAAAAGATTATGCGCCACAGAACGCGCAATCTGAAATTTTCAGATACAATACTTATTTATCCGACAGCAGTAAATTATCCGGAAATGTGGCCGGTATATATGGTCTGATGGATGAGTATTCCGCTTATCACAATGGTGTAAAAGCCTGTGTGATCGCGGCGCAGACAGCGTACCAGCGGGGTGATACGGCGCGGGCTGCCTCGTTTGTCGCGCAGGCCGCCGGCACTTATTTCGCGCATTACGAATTCAATCTTTTTGTTGCCTGGTATTTGCGGGCCGCTAAAAACCAGCATCCAGAAATCCACCAGGAACTGCTGGCTAATAAAAATCTGCGCGTAGCGTTCACGCTGCTGGATGCCGGCTTTAAGGAAACGAACGAACAGCTGAAGGATATTTCATCAAAAATCAAATCAGCAACAGGAACCGATCACCTTGCTTCTAACGAGCTGCAATATGCTGCTCCGGCAAAGAAAATGTTGCCGAAAGAAAAAGCAACGCTTGATTCGTTCCGTGTAAAAGGTGTGAACAAAACGAATTATTTCACCTATCTGAATTAGAGGTGGCTTAATTCAAAATTCTTTTTGTTATTTGGAATTTGGAATTTGTTTTTTTGAAAATTGTTTTTGGTTGGTGTGTGGTAGTTTAACCGGGAAGTCTCAAATCCTTTCCGGTTAAAAAGTCAAAAGTCATTCGTCCGGTGGATGAATGACTTTTGACATTTATCGGTCCGAAATTCCGCGCTTTGTTTCCTGTTTGTTTATGTCTTTAAAAAAGTCAGGAAATATTTCAATGTTATTGGGAGAAAAGGGTGCTTTTGTTTTATGCACCAGCGAGGGTAACGGGCTTACCAGACAATTTTATTCGTTCATAGTAACAAAAAATGAGTTTCGGGAAATTACGGCTCCGTAGGAGCCATATATCGGTAAAAAAACCTGCTTAAAGAACATTTAGTGCCGTAGGCACGGTATTATTCCACCGGTTTAAAAATATATCGTTCATCGTATTCGATTTCAAATTTTTGAAGAAATTCCCTATATTCTTTTATAAAAGCCATTTTTTTATGATGTTCTTCCTGATTTTCGATATATTGAATTACTTGCGGCAATTGCGATTTGCTGTAAGAAAACGCCCCATAACCTTCCTGCCAGGAGAATTTTCCTTTTACAAATTTTTTCTCATTTATCCATTTAGAGGAACTTCCCTTGATGTCCTGCATTAAATCAGATAAGGATTGAACAGGACGCAGACCAAACAGGACATGCACATGATCGGGCATTCCATTTATGGCAAGCATTTTATGATCGTTATTTTTCACAATACCGGTGATGTATTTGTATAGTTCGATTTTCCAATTCTTTTGTATCAGGCATTCCCTGTTCTGCACTGCAAAAATTGCATGGATATGAACTTGGGTATATGTGTTCGCCATTGCATTGCTTTTTATTCCATCCCTAACGGGATTGGGTGAGTTTGATTATCGTTTTTTTACCGATATATCGTTCCTACGGAACTTCCATACAGTTTCATTCTTTATTCTTAAAAATAAACAATTAATGTGGTGTTATTTTTTTATGTTCATTCGTTAAACAATTTTTGAAATATCGTCTCCCCTGTTCACTCACCAAGTCCAAAAACTGTTTTGTCTTGGTGTCAAGAATTAATATTTTATTGTCCATAGGGAAAACTCTGAAATAACAAACGAGTTCTTCTGGATATATGAAAGAGTCGGTCAGTTTGCCGAATTTTTTTCGGAGTAATTCAATATGATAGAATATTCTATCTCCACATATCACTTTTCTTTTTTCAAAATGAGAATATCCAATTACCTTGGTTGTATCACTTTTGCGGTTATTATATTCCCAAGTTTCAAATTCGGGTAATTCCATTATTGCTTGAGTAAATTTTATTGTTATCGTGTCTTGGGCATCGTTATAAATAAAGACTGTCGTGTCAATGGTATCCTGTCTGAGTGCCTGCTCGCAAGAAGACGTCAATAGAAGTAGTCCAAAAATGTTAACCATCAAGTGTTTCGTTGCTATCTTTTTGTTTTGTATTGACTTAACCCACATTCGCCTTGTTCTTGTCACCATAGGCATAATCTGCCAGGTAATCAAAACGCGCCATTAACCGGCCATCTTTGCAAATGCTTCCCCGCTCGATCAGACCGTCAACATCATTTCCGGTGACAGCGGGAATCACTTTTTCGATAAGCTCCTTGCCAAAACTTTCGGAAGCATCGCGCGGAAGTTCACATGGGAGATTATCAATTGCCATTACGGTAATGACCTGGCTGGCGAAAGCGTTTTCTTCGGCCTCGCCTGTAACGGGATTATATCCGTAAAACGGTTCAGCGATTGAAGAGGGTTTTGTGGTTGAAGGAATCGCGCCATTAATATCACAGGTGATGTCGGCAATGACGCTGATGCGGAATTCGGGCGAACGCATGTCTTCTTTTTCAAATAAACGGGGAGCGCGCGGGTCCCAGTAGGAACTGTGAATGAGCAGGTCGCAATGCGGGGTGAAACGCGCGAAAGTACTTCTGAATTCTTCCGGGTGACTGTAAAAACGGTCGCGGTCCCATTGTTTTGCAGCTTTCGCTTCATTGTAATCATACGAATGTAGCTGGGTATAAACGGCTTCACGGAATGAATAGTGCGTAAACTCATAGGGTGTGACGCGGCGCAACTGAAGCAGTCCCAATAATTCGATCGCGCCGTTTGCGACGCGGCCGTTCCCAGTCACGATCAGCTTCATGTTCGGCAGCTTCACTTTTTTAAGCTCTTCTTTCACTTCCTGCAAGTCGTGACACTGCCATGCCGGCTTTAGATCGTAAAAACCATAACGCAGTCCATAACCGCGAATCCCATTATAAGCGCCCACGATGCCGGCAAAATGTCCGAAGCCGATGATGCGATTGAAATCAGGATCGGTTAGGCATTCATAGTCGATCATCTGGATCTTTTTGGCAATCATCGCCTGCATCAACGCCCGGTTGTGCGGTTGCTTTTTGATGGTATGTGAAAAGAATAAATATTTTTTCCCGGGAATTAATTCTTCAGCCGGCACTTCTTTTATTCCGAAGAGCGCCTCGCAGTCCGACAGATCCTCTTCGATCCGCACAGCGGCGGCACGATACTCATCGTCAGAAAATGCGCGCCAGGCGGAAGGCTGAACTATTACCCCGACATTAAACTCACGTTGTAATAAAATACATTGTGCAGGCGTGAACGGAACACGGCGGTCGCGTGGCTTTTTCCCTTCCCGGAGAATCCCGATTTTCATAGGCAAATGTTTCTTTTCCTGGATTTCACGGCAAAGATAGGTTTCAAATGGAATTCTTTATTACGATCCTGATCAGGAGAGATTAAACCCAAGCTTCTCCTGTTTTAAAATTACACCCGGCGCTTCCTGGTTATAAATTTCGGCAAGGGTCAAATCCTCTACGATCGCTGTTTTATAACCAAGACTATCAGAAAGCTTCTGGGCCTTATCTCTTTTTAATTTGCCGAATTCATAATTCACCAATAATCTTCCTTTTCTTAAGACGGCAGGATCAATATCCTGTAATTTACTGTTGCTCGTGATTATAATTAATTTCACTTTTAACGCATCACCGAGTATGCCATCGCTTAGGTTCAGTATGGAAGAAACAATGCTGCTGTTGCCCTCATTTCGCCTGCTGATCAAAAGCTCGGCATCTTCTATGACGATCGCTTTTTCACCGTCATGCTGGAGAAGCATTTCCGTTAGCTCCGGCTGACCAAGATGTGCCGCCATGGAAGAAGTCAGGTAAATAATTTCCAGCTTTAATGTGGCGATCAAATGCCGGATATAAAAAGTTTTTCCCGTACCATAAAGACCGTTCATCAGCACGATCTTGCCCACACGCTTTTCGCTTGTAACGGACCGGACCAGATGATCATTAAATTCAACAAAATCATCGTTATAGTGAAGGGAAAGATCAAATTTCTGAATAACAATTTCAATTCGTTTCAGCTCAAGTCCATAGGGAGGACTTGTGAGCAGGTAAAAGCAGTTTTTATCTTCTTTTCTTTTTCTGCAGGAATTAATTAAAATTTTAAAATGTTCCAGCAGGGCTTCATCTTCAAGCACGGAATACATTATAACCCCAACGTCATGCGCATGCTGACTGTTTTCAAAATGAACGATCAGATCGTTACGAATAACAAATAAAAATGCCTTTTTTTCTCCTGCTTCCGACTCGTGGTTCACTTCATTGTAATGGACAAACGCCGTGGGAAACATTGCTTTTAGCTCTCTAAACAATACATCCCCGTCAATATCACCGAAAAACAGCTTCTGCGGAATCTTGTTGGTTTCATTCAGCAAACCATAAAGCAACGATATGCGCCTGTTCCACTCCAGGCGATAAAGGTTATTCAGATTTTCATTGGTTAGAATGTGGTCAATGCTAAAAGTTTTTTCTTCGGGATTATCATTTTCCATT
>DATDOQ010000109.1:0-2830 GCA_035293205.1 Bacteroidia bacterium | reverse complement strand
GCCGGCGCAGGATACGGATTACCCGCAGCGAAAGATCTTGTCGCGGTCAGTTATGCCACCGATACAGCCGGAAGCAAGGTAACCGCCATTCAGGGATCATTCGGGAAAGGCATGCAGGCGGGACTTTATGCCGGCTACATGATTGGTGAAAAGATTGGTTTCGAAGCCGGCTTTTCTTACCTGATGAGCAGCAAATACAATTCAACGCAGCAATTTGAAGACGGAACAGGTGATTCTGATAAAGATGAGATCACTGCCTATGGAAAAATGATGCGTGTTTATCCTGCCCTGCGCTTTACAATTGGAGAAGACGCAACTAAAGGATATTTACGCACCGGAATCTCATTCGGTTTTGGCGCGAAGATGACTTCGGAAACAAAGAGTACCAGTGTATCATCATCAATTACCACCAACAGCGAAAGAACGCATGAATATTCCGGCGGACTGAGCATCGGGTATATGGCCGGCGCAGGATTTACGCATATGTTTTCCGACCAGGTCGGCATTTTCGCGGAGGTTGGATTTAATTTCCAGAACTGGTCTCCCCAGGAAAGGAATGTAACGAAGTACACGGTGGACGGCACGGATCAACTTGCGGGCATGACTGTATCGCAGAAAACAACCGAGTACAATAAAGAAGTCACCTTTGACAATTCTACCTTCGATCCCAATAAACCCAGTCAGCAACTGCAGTTTCACCTGCCCTTCAGCTCCTGGGGAATCAATGCCGGCGTTCATTTCAGCTTCGGCGGAAAATAATTTAAAGTATAATTAAAATCATTCATATGAAAAATATCAAACACTTTATACTTGCAATTCTGCTTTCGGTAGGATTTGCAAAATCAATACACGCGCAAATTTATGTTGGGGCGGGCGCAGGGTATGGGCTACCGGCAATGAATGAAATGATCGGCTCAAATTCGGTCGAAACAGAAACCACCGATACCGAAGAAGGCGTTTACTCTTCATTTGGCAAAGGAATTCTTCCGGGATTATATGTTGGATATATGTTCAATGAAAACTGGGGTGCCGAGCTCGGCTTTGGAATGTTGATGGGTCAGGAAGTTACGATCACATTCTCAGAAACCAATCCAACCACGAACGTAACTTCGAACGCGACGGAAACTTACAAAGGCAAAATGATGCGCATCACGCCGGGCATCCGGTATTACGCCGGGTCGGATAACCTCAGACCGTACCTGCGCATGGGATTTGTGATTGGCGTTGGCGGGAAACTCGAATATACCTATCACAAAGTAACAACGAATCCTTCTCAAACAAATACCTATGACGATGCCTGGGAATTCAGCGGAGCGCCGGCATTCGGGTTTTCAAGCGGACTGGGCATTCAGTATATGTTTTCCGATAAATTTGGCGTGTTTGGTGAGGTTGGCGCTATTTTCCAGAAATGGGCGCCTGCAAAAGCCATGGCTACAAAATCAATGGTCGATGGCCAGGACCAATTGCCGGGCATGAATGTCGCGGATAAGCAAATTGAGTTTTTTGATGAATACACTTCCACCAGCCAGCAGGATCCGAATCAGCCATCACCGGAAATTCGCCGGTATTACCCTTTCAGCTCATGGGGCATTAATGCGGGCGTGCATTTGAAATTCTGAATTATTTCTTCTCCACAACTTTCGGCACTTTGAAATAATTGGAATCGTGCTTCGGCGCGTTGCGTAAAACTTCTTTGTGCGGCAGCGGATCTTTCACTTCGTCTTCGCGCATGTGATTCACCTCGTCCGTCATGTAAATGAGCGGTTCGATGTTATCCGTGTTGAGCTCGTTCAGCTTTTCCACAAAGCCAAGCATGCGGTTCATATCGGTGATCATGCGCTCCTCTTCTTCGGGGTTGAATTCAAGCCGGGCGAGATGCGCGATGTCTTTTACGGTTTTGCTGTCGATTTTCATGGCTTTTGCAATTCCTGCGCGATGGTTTCACGCGCCTGGTGGCGCAAATTTACCAAATCTTCTTCGGTTTTACCGGCTGTCAGGATAGGCCTGTGCACGGTTACGCGCGCGATCCCGGGCCGTCCATGGGCTTTGAAAAATCCACCATTCTGAAGTAATTTCCAATTGTTCCGGAAGGTGATGGGAACCACGGGCACCTGGTTTTCGATTGCGAGCCGGAAAGCGCCGTTTTTAAAAAGCTTCAATCTCCCCCACGGTTCGATCGTGCCTTCGGGGTAAATAAAAACGCTCTCCCCTCCGCGCAATTTTTCGGAAGCCTGTTGAATGGCCGCATAAGAACCCGAACGTGATTTACGGTCCACATAAATATTCATCTCACGAAAGAAAATGCGCACAAGCGGAGCTTTTTCGATTTCCGATTTCCCTAAATAAACGAATAACTTAGGAATGACCACATAGCTGGCGACAATATCGAGGTAGGAAGAATGATTGGCAACATATACACAGGGTTCCGGAAGCGAATCGGGTGGAATTTCATATTTAACTTTCAGAAAAATGCCGGGGACATGCAAAACCCAGTGTGCCCAAAAACGCATCAGCTGAAAAGCCAGCTGGTAGCGTTTGCCGGAAAGCAACAGAGCGAAAAAAGGATAAAGCAGGACCAGTCCGGTAACAAAATTCAGCGCGAAAAATAGCTTCCAGAGGGTCCGGGGGATCAAGCCAAGATATTGGCGGAGCATAGGATGTAAAGGTAATTTAATCCGCGCGCTAACCCTCCCGCGGATGCTACGATGTGCTGATGTGCTGATTCGCACATGCCAACGCACAAGGAGAATGGATCCGCCTACGCTGAAGCTTCGGCGGACGAGGGAGTCCGCCTACGCTGAAGATTCGGCGGACGAGGGAGTCCGCCTAC
>DATDOQ010000108.1:0-4654 GCA_035293205.1 Bacteroidia bacterium | reverse complement strand
GTTTTCCTGCTGAGCCAGATGATCCACAACCCGGAGGTGAACCGCGACCTGATTTCACGTGGGGTGCGTTTTCTCATGGATACCTCGGGCAGGCAGCTGATACCTTTTGAAGAATTGAAGCCGGATGATATTGTGATCATTCCTGCTTTCGGCACTACCATTGAGACAGAAAAAAAGCTTGAAGCATCCGGAATAGTGGTGCAGAAATACAACACCACCTGCCCTTTCGTAGAACGGGTATGGAAAAAATCCGGCCAGCTGGGCGCGGAACAATACACGGTCATCATTCATGGCAAGCCGGCGCACGAAGAAACCCGCGCCACTTTTTCGCACAGCGCGCAGCACAGCCCGGTGATCATGGTCAAGGATATGGAAGAAGCGATCTTGCTGGGTGAATTCATTCAGGGACAAAAAACACGCGAGGAGTTCGATATTGCTTTCACCGGACGCACCACCGATGACTTTGAGCCTGAAAAAGATCTGCATCGTGTAGGCGTGATCAACCAGACCACCATGCTTGCCACCGAAACCCAGGCGATCGCGGATTATTTCAAACAGGTGATGTCCATTAAATACGGCAATGAAAATCTGAAGGATCACTTTGCCGATACGCGCGACACTTTGTGTTATGCCACCAATGAAAACCAGGAGTCCATGTACGGTTTGCTCGAAAAGGACGCCGACATCGCGCTGGTTGTAGGAGGATACAACAGCTCCAACACCTCACATCTCGTTGAATTATGCAAGCAGAAATTTCCAACTTATTTTATCCGCGACGATTCAGAAATATTTTCTGAAAAGCGCATCCGTCATTTTGATCTGCATATGCATGCATTGAAGGAAACGGAAAACTGGCTGCCTGCAAAACGCCCGGTTAAAATAATTCTCACCAGTGGCGCAAGCTGTCCCGACAGTGTGGTGGATCGTGTCCTGCAAAAAGTGCTGGGATTTTTTGAAGGAGTGAAAGATGTGGATGCGGTTTTGGAAGATGTGGAGAAAAATTAGGTTTTATATTTACAAAGTACGAAATACGAAAGATGAATAGTACGAATTACGAATCATGCGATTTATGAAGCACGAGGTTCAAATTGCCTTCATTGACGATTGCTTCACATTGCCACATTACCACATTGCCACATTACCACATTTGCCACATTGCCACATTTTCACATTTTCCCATTACTACCATTTTCCCATTTTCCCATTTTCCCATTCATCCCATTAACCCCATTTTCCCATTGCATATTGCTCAATCCTTCCGACCTTTGCAACATGCGAAAATATTTCTTCTTCACCTTCAAGCCGGAAGTTGCGTTTAATCTTACCACCATCGTGCTCCGGATTTCCGCGGCGCTCATGCTGCTTCACGGCTGGCCGAAGCTGATGAAGTTCAGCGAAAAGGCGGAAGCATTCTCCGATCCGCTCGGCATTGGTCACACAGGCTCATTAGCGCTCACGGTATTCGCCGAATTTTTCTGCACCATCCTTATCGTACTCGGTTGCTGCACACGCGTGGCCACCATTCCGCTCATGTTCCTGATGGGAATCATCATTTTTGTCGTCCATACAACGGATCCGTTCCCGGATAAAGAGCTCGCCTGGCATTACCTTTTACTCTATCTCGCGATTTTTTTTCTTGGTCCAGGAAAATATTCGGTAGACAGGCAAATTTTAAAAGCGGCCTGATGAAAAAGCGTTTTCCTATTTGGAGCGCACCAGACGCGCATCAAATTTCCTGTGCTCCCGCTGTTCGCTCCAAGTTTTATTCTGCGCGTTTATGGTTTTCATTTCATATCGCGCAATCAATCGGCTGGCGCGCGAGGCAACCACTTTCCGCTGCCATCGGGGCTAATGTTGTTACTGCATCACTGCTATTGACCTTTTTATCCTGTAATGAACAAGCGGTGGAAAATGATAAGGGGATCACATCTACACAATCAATTTCCACAATTCAGGATTCCACAGGTTCTTACAAAACGCCTATTGGCGCCACCGGTTTCACGATCAACCTTCCATTGAATTATCGCATACAGTCGCACCAAAATAAAGATTCCTCTTTCGTTTATTATTTCAGACCTGCTGATACAACGCTGACCAATATGGAAGGCGGCATGTATCTCGGAAAAAAACCCGATATTTTACCGCCTCCCGGTGAGCATACGGTAAAAGAATTCCGCGTGTGGCTTCTTGGCGAAGAACGTACCTGGATCGAATACACCACTCCCAATTATACCCAGCGCGAAACATTCATCGATGCAGGCGACGACAATTATATTCATGTCTGGTGTTACGCGGAAAACATAGCCGACCTGGAAAAATTGTTTCCTGTGATTCTTTCGATCCGGTAAAGGAAAGCGACACGTCTTCTATTTTTTGCACATTTACCTTGCTTGTAAATCCAATCCTGTTAGATTTGAGCCGTTAATCCTTCTGTTTGTTCCACCTTCTAATCATTGAACCGAATGCGCAAAATCATTTTTGTTCACGGCCTGACTGCCGGCCTCATTATGGTCACGTTATTTCTGATCACTGTTCCCCTGCTGAAAAACGGAACACTTCCATTTTCTGGCAGTATGATTCTTGGTTACATTTCCATGGCCTTAGCTTTTTCCTTTGTCTTTTTCGGAGTTCGCAGCTACCGCGATAAAATTGGAAACGGATTCATCACCTTCGGACGCGCTTTCGGTGTTGGCATTTTGATTGTCCTTCTTGCTTCTATTCTATATGCCATAGCCTGGCTCTTTATCTATTATTTTTTCTGGCCGGATTTTTTGGACATGTATGGCAACTACGTCACCGAAGAAATGATCAGGGATGGAAAACCCCTGGCTGAAATTGAAAAACAAAGGGTGGAAATGCAGGAATTTAAAGCACTCTATGCTAACCCGCTTATCAATGCAGCTTTTACAATTTTGGAACCAATGCCAGTTGGGCTTTTAATGACTTTGGTCGCAGCCTTCGTGTTTCGAAAAAAACCGGAAAAGGAAGCAGTAACTGTTTAGGCAGTTAACATTATTTGTCCTTTTTCCCGAACTTCTTTTTGCGGTCCACAGGCTCTTCCATCAGCTTTTTCCATTCCTGCCCCTGCCCGCTTTTGCCGTTGGACTTTTTTGGATGATCGTCCGCTGTGTCACTCACATACTTTTTCTTTTCACCGAATGAATCCTTCTTCTCAAAAGGTTTGCCTTTGCCATACGATTTCCGTTCACCAAAAGTCTTCCGTTCGCCAAATGTTTTCTTCTCACCAAATGATCGCTCGCCACCAAATGATTTACGCTCACCGAATGATTTACGTTCGCCAAATGATTTTTTCTTATCGTCGAAACGCCGTTCAGAAAAATCCCCACTGCCCGACCAGTCGGATCGTTCTCCGCCGGTATTTTCAGCCTCATTGATGCGGATCTCACGGCCCTGGAAAGTAAATCCTTTGAATGCCTTCAATACCTGGTCAGCCGGTAAGCCTATTGTCTGTATAAAAGAAAAATTATGCTTCAGATCAATCCTGCCGATGTTGTCGCGCTTTACCCCAAGCTGGTCGCAAGCCAGCCGCAACAAATTGCCCGGGTCAGAGACATCCATGCGTCCTATGCTGATAAAGAAAGTATGCTTTTCGCCTTCCGGTTCCCTGCGCTCGCGCTCACGCGGTTGTTTTCCGCCGGACACATTCAGATCCGCCGAACGGGAATAAGCGGTGAATAATTTATTCAATGATAACGCCATGAATTTTTCGAGCAATTCATCGGTTGTCATTTCACCGACTGCTTCTTTCAGCAACGAAATATATTCAGGCGCAATCTCTTTCGCGTCTGTTTCACGCAGCTTTGTTGCGAATGCCAATAATTGATTTTTGACAACGTCCACCCCTGCCGGAATCGGGAGGTAAGCTACTTTTTTCCCGGTGCGGCGCTCAATCTCACGCAGCTTTCCTGTCTCGCGTGAGTTCAGAAATAAAATTGAAATTCCGCTTTTGCCTGCGCGACCTGTTCTGCCGCTGCGGTGCGTATAACTTTCCGGCTCATCTGGAACCTGGTAATGCAGCACATGTGTTACATTCTCAACGTCGAGGCCGCGCGCAGCTACATCCGTAGCAATAAGTATTTGTATGGTTCGCTGGCGGAAACGTTTCATAACATGATCCCGTTGCGCCTGTGAAAGGTCGCCGTGCAGGGCATCCGCAGTATATCCGTCACGGATCAGGTGATCGGCCACATCCTGCGTTTCCGCTTTCGTGCGGCAAAATACAATTCCGTAAATGCCGGGATGTGCATCAATAATACGGCGCAATGCCACATACCGGTCGCGCGCCTGAACCACACAATAAAAATGATCAATCTGCCCCTCGCCCTGTTGCGCCCCTTTTACGCTTACGGAAACAGGGTCCGACATATAGCTTCTTGCGATCCGCGCCACGCCATCGGGCATTGTCGCAGAAAACAACCAGGTATTTTTTTCTTTCGGCGTTTCAGCAAGAATAGTATCGATTGCTTCACGAAAGCCCATGTTGAGCATTTCATCCGCCTCGTCGAGCACAACGATCTTCACTTCGCCCAACTTCAGCACACCTCTTTCGATGAGGTCATTCAAACGCCCGGGTGTTCCGACCACGACCTGGATGCCACGCTTCAGTTCTTTGATCTGCAGCATGATGCTGGAA
>DATDOQ010000107.1:0-2278 GCA_035293205.1 Bacteroidia bacterium | reverse complement strand
AGCTGCTTGAAGGTTTGCGGCGATTGCGGGAGCGCATAAAACTGGCCGGGGTTCATGCGTGAAGGCACCACAAAATCACGCGCGCCTTCAGGGGTGGATTTGATCAGGACAGGCGTTTCAACTTCCACGAATTGCTGCCTGCTCAGCCAGGCGCGGGTTTCCTGCGCGAGCCGGTGACGAAGCAGCAGGCTGTCGCGAACAGGCGCCCGGCGGATATCGAGGTAACGGTATTTCATGCGCAGGTCATCGCCGCCATCTGTCTGGTCTTCGATCGTGAATGGCGGAATTTTTGCGGCATTCAGTATTTTTATTTCAGAAACAACAATTTCTATCTCACCGGTCGCGATTTTGGGATTTTTATTTTCCCGCTCCCGCACCTCACCAGAAACCTGTACGACAAATTCCCGGCCCAGCCTGCGCGCTTCTTCGCATAAAACCGCATTCGAATTCATATTGAATGAAAGCTGCGTAATGCCGTACCGGTCGCGGATATCAACAAAAGTCAACCCGCCGAAATCACGCGCCACATGAACCCAGCCGCAAAGCGTTATGGATTGACCAACATCAGAAATCCGGAGTTCGCCACAAGTGTGGGTGCGTAGCATAAGAAAAGAATTGGACTGCGAAATTACGGGAAACAGGAGTGCAAACAAAGCAGCGGGCAAGGAGTAACCAGCAAATAAACCAAAGTCACCAATTGCTTAATCGGCAAACTCGATCGCGTCGAGGTATTTGCCCGTTTCGCCGTCAGAAAGACTTTTAATTTTGAGCAGGTTGTCATTTTTAAACAACGCGGTGACTACGGCCTTCGGCTGACTTCCGGAATAAATGGTATCACCTTTCAGCTCGTAAATGCCGGAAGTGAATTCGAAACCGGGTTCACCGTCGAGCTTGAATCCATCATGATGCACCCAGGTTCGCGCTTTGATATAGGCATGATCGATCTCGGAAGAACAGGAAACGAACAGGAAAAGCAGGATTAGAATGGCGGCTGTGTTTTTCATTGAGGAAAGTTAATTAAAAAACAGCAAGCAAATGTCTTTATAGTTTACAATTAACTTGGGCGCTTGATCTTCTGAAGTTCTTCAACATCGGCCTTGTCTTTTAATCTGTTGGTATTCATTTTTGAAAGAACGAGATGGTGCAAATGTAAAACAGGAACAACTTTATCCCCAAGCGGCAATAGCTGTTGTTGTTTTTGCGCTTCATCGAATTTTACACCCTGAATGAAAGTCAGGAAATCAATTCTAAAGGGATCCTCGCCCAAATGAAATGCGAGATGCTGCGTAAAATCTGATGCTTGAATTGCTACTAGTGAAGAATCCGTATATCCTTCACTTGCCAGCAGTGCCAAAAGTTTATTTTTGGTTTCATCCGAAGGTTTCAGCCAGATGTCCATATCGCCTGTTGGACGATTGTAACCATGAAAATTGACAGCGTACCCACCAACAAGTATAAACTCGACCCCTGCCGCAAGCAGCTTTTTCAGGAATAATCGATGCTGCTCAAAAACAATCACCATTTGAACTCATCCATAACAATGTTATTATTCCAAAGTTCTTCAATGGGGCGTTGAAGTTCTTGCGCATAAGCAATTAGTATGAGCTTATGAAGGTGGGCCATTCGCTCAACCGGGGAGAGTGAGGCGCTATAATTGCGCGTTAATTCCGCCTGCTCTTCAAATGATGAAAGATGAATTCCAGGGAAAATTTCAGCCAGGCGGGGCTCCCGTTTAAACGGTACGGGGTCTTCATTCATTTCGCTATTGGAGAAATCTTCAGGCATTTTTTTAAGTTTCTTACAAATATACAGCATCAGATGCTTTAAGCCATTCCCCGTTCTTCTTTATGTATTTTGCAGGTTATCATATTTAAAAATAATTTTGTCTAAGCCTCCCAGGACTTCTATAGCGAAGCAGTAACTTCGGCCGGTGGAACTGACAGTTTTTTCAGACGAAACTTTTATGAAGGAGGCGCTGAAGGAAGCGAATAAGGCTTTCGACGCGGACGAGGTGCCTGTCGGTGTGGTGGTCGTTTGTAATAATCGAATCATAGCGCGCGGGCATAATCTGACCGAACGGCTGAACGATGTAACGGCGCATGCGGAAATGCAGGCCATTACAGCGGCGGCCAATTATCTCGGGGGCAAGTACCTGCACGAATGCACCATGTTCGTGACACTTGAGCCCTGCGTGATGTGCGCGGGCGCAATGCATTGGGCGCAATTGCAACGGCTCGTTTTCGGCGCGCATGATCCGAAAAAAGGATTTTTACGGCTC
>DATDOQ010000106.1:0-3021 GCA_035293205.1 Bacteroidia bacterium | reverse complement strand
CATATTAACGAAATGAAATTTAATTCCATAATGCGCGAATATCTTGGTGAACATCCGGTACGAGCCCCCATACAAATCGTCGCCCGTGATCACTTCGTCGCCGGGCCGCAACAGTTTCGCAACTGCATCCATCGCGCCCATTCCCGAGCTGAAGCATAATCCATATTCCGCGCCTTCCAATGCGGCCAGGCATTTCTCAAGCGCCACGCGCGTCGGATTTTTGCCCCGCGCGTAGGCATAACCTTTATGCTTTCCGGGCGATTCCTGCACGTAGGTTGAAGTCTGATAGATCGGCGTCATGATCGCGCCAGTAGATGGATCCGGTTCCTGTCCGGCGTGTATGGCTTTGGTGCCAAAACCCTGGCTTTTATTTTCCATGAGAAGTACGAAATACGAAATTATGAATGTACGAAATGCGAAAATATGAAAATGAAGTGCGAATTATGAAATGAAGGACGAAATACGAAATTATGAAAATGAAATACGAATTATGAAATGAAGTAGGAATGCGAATTGTGAAAGTACAAAATACGAATTACGATTTACCCCCGAAGGCTTTCGGGATTACGATGTACGATTTGGAATTTGGTCCGCTTAAGGCGGATGTAAATTAATAATCAATGTCGGGATACGCGAATTTTTCTTCCGCTTCCGGAATATTACCAATAGCTTCCTTCCCTTTCAGCCGTTTTACCGGATGCGCCTTCATCAGTGAAGCATCGAAGGGTTCCGCCAACTGCATCAAACGTATTTTGGTTTGATCGCCTTCAAACGGGATCAGCCATTCGTTCTGCATTTCCTTCGGCAGGATCAATGGCATGCGTGGCCCTTCCGCTTTCGGATTGTTATGTATGCGCTGCATAATTTCATTGCCCCGCGTGGTGACAATGGATACTGTTGAAATTATTTCACCGGTTTCTTTATTTACCCATTCGCTCCACAATCCTGCAACCGCCAGCGGCGATTCGTCTTTCATCGAAATATGGAAGGGAAAAGTTTTTCCACCCTGGTGAAAATGCTCATAGAATGCGTCGAGATAAACAAGGCAGCGTTTGTGCCTGGCGGACGACCGGTAAGAAGGTTTTTCAAAAATAGATTCCACGCGCGCGTTCAACGTCTGGTTCGCGAGCTGAAGCGCCTGTTTTTTTTCCTTCACCCATTCCGGGATCAGTCCCCAGGTAAATGCCTGTGGCGTAAATGGCTTTTCATTGGTAAAAACGAGAAGCTTCGGGTGCGAAAAACCGCTCACATAATATTTCGGCTCATTAAAAAGTATTTCCAGCTGCTCCAGCTCCCGCTGTAATTCCTCTATGCTTTCCGGCGATTCACCCCGGTGAACGGCATATTTTAATATGGACCGTGCCGCTGAGACTGCATCATAACACATCCTGCAAATATAAGCTCTACGCGGTTTTTAGCTGCGTCATATAATCCGGCTGCAAAGAAATCGGTTCGTTATTTATTACTATTTTCAGCCGCCGTAAAATATATCGCATGAAAAAAGTCTATTACCTCAGCACCTGCACAACTTGTGAGCGGATCCTGAAAGATACAGGCATCGATAAGCGAAAAGATTTTATTCAACAGGACATTAAAACAGAAAAGATCACGCCTGCGCAACTGGATGAAATGAAAAGAATGGCCGGGAGCTATGAAGCTTTGTTTTCCAGGATCGCGCTCAAATTCCGGTCCATGGGATTGAATAAATTAACGCTGACGGAAAAAGACTACCGCCGGTACATTCTCGAAGAATACACTTTTCTGAAACGGCCGGTAACAATTATCGGGAATGAAATATTTATCGGAAACTCACCGAAAAATGTGGATGCGCTGAAAGAAGAAGTACGAAATACGAACAATACGAAATAGTACGAAATACGAAATGGTACGAAATAGTGCGAAATAGTGCGAAATAGTGCGAAATACGAAATAGTACGAAATATGAAATGGTACGAATTGAAGATTGAAAATTGAAAATTGAAAAATTGTTAGCTTGCATTGTTCATTGCCTACCTCATTATCCCAATTTTCCATTTACAATTTACGATTGCCCAATTGCCTATTCTCCCATTATTCCCATTCTATATATCCCCGCCGAAGCGTAGTGCAGGAAATTTTTCCCGTTTTCTCCCCTCTCTATGAGGAGTCCTTCGGACCATTCTCCTTTCTCTTTATTCCCCCCATTTTCCCATTTTCCCATTTTCCCATTTATCCGCCGAAGCTTCAGCGAAGGTGGATTTTCCCATTAATTTTGTCTTGTGAATAAAACAGCGGCCGCGCATATTTCGCTTTTCCTTTCCATGTTGATTTATGCGGCAGGTTTTTCCATTATCAAGGAAGTTTCACCGGAATACCTGGGCTCGCAGGGATTTGTTTTGCTGCGTGTACTTGGCGCGACACCATTACTCTGGCTATCGGGTTTATTTTTCAGGGAGAAAATCGAACGAAAAGATCTGCGGAAGCTGGCGGTGCTTTCGCTTTTTGGTGTGGTGATCAACCAGTCGTTATTTATAAAAGGCATGAGCCTGACTTCCCCGATCAGCGGAGCAATTATCATGATCACATCACCGTTGCTGGTGCTCGTGATCGGAAATATTGTTTTGAAAGAGCGCATCACGCTGCTGCGCCTCTCGGGAATCCTGCTAGGTCTTGCGGGCGCGGCCACACTCGTATTAACCAGCAGCCAGACATCATCGAAAGAAGATGACCCGCTTGGCGATCTGTATATTTTTATCAATGCCATTTCCTGGGGAATTTTCCTGGTGCTCGTAAAACCACTGATGGCAAAATACCATACGATCACCATTCTGAAATGGGTTTTTCTTTTCAGCGTTCCGGTGCTTGCGTTACTTGGTTTCGCCGATGTGCGTGAGGTGAGCTGGCAGGAATTTTCGGGAAGGATCTGGTTCGATCTGCTGTTCGTGGTATTTGCAGTTACTTTCATAGCCTACTTAATGAACATTTACGCGCTGAGCGCATTGAGCCCGGCCGTTGTAAGCGCTTACATTTATCTCCAGCCCG
>DATDOQ010000105.1:0-2740 GCA_035293205.1 Bacteroidia bacterium | reverse complement strand
GATTCGAAAAAATTTCCAGCACAGAACCCTGCTCCACAATTTTTCCTTTATACATCACCACGATCCGGTCGGCGAGCTCTGCAATGACACCGAGGTCGTGCGTGATGAACATGATACTCATGTTGTGGCTGGCCTGCAGATCGCGCATCAGGTCGAGAATGGTTTTCTGAACTGTTACATCGAGCGCGGTGGTGGGCTCATCGGCAATCAGCAGCTGGGGATTGCAGGACATGGCCATGGCAATCATCACGCGCTGTTTTTGTCCGCCGGAAACAGCATGCGGATATGCTTCATAAATCCGTTCCGGATCCGGGAGCTGCACCTGTTCGAAAAGGCGGAGTGTCATTTCACGCGCGATTTTTTCACGCGAAGTGTAAAACTGGAGCGGTTTCCGGTTTCCTTTCATTTTTCGCCGCCACCCGATAATGCCGAGCGTAGCGTAAAAAACCAAAATGATGGAATAGATCACCGTATCGCTGTACTGATCACGCGCTATTTGTTCCGGCGTTGACGATCCGGGGTCGGGGCCGGACAAAGCGGCTACGAGACCAAAAACGGGCAGCAGCGCATTCACGATCCGGTATAGCCAGCGAAGGACGATCTGCGCGGTGTCTTTGAGATCTGAAATTCCGGGAAAATCTTTATGCAGGAGGATCGCTTCCGCAACCTGGTCGCCGCAAGAATAAACAGGGTTCAGCGAAGTCATGGGTTCCTGGAAGATCATAGCGATCTCATTGCCGCGATATTTCCGCATCTTCTTCTCCGAAACTTTTGTGAGATCCACCAGTCCGTCTTCGCGCGAAGTGTAAAGCAGCTCACCGCCGGTTATCTTACCCGGAGGATTAGGCACAAGTCCGATGGTTGAAAGTGCCGTAACCGATTTGCCCGAACCGGATTCCCCGACAATACCGATCGTTTCACCCGCATGGATCGTAAATGAAATATCATTTACAGCCCTGATGGTTTCATTTTCGGTTCTGAATTCGGTGACGAGGTTTCGGACTTCAAGCAACACGCCGGATTGGCCCGCGGCCAGGTTAGCGCTTTCCGGTTTTTTCATGCGGCTTAAAAATAGGGATTCCTGTGGATATAAAACAGTTAGTCGAAACCTTCACCAAAAAAATCCTGAATCGACATGTCGAATATTTCTAAAAGCTTTCGAAGGCTTAATGCAAAAGGAACATAATGAGGGGGATCCCATCCGTAAGTGAGTTAGGATGATTTGGTAATCTGGAATTTGTTCGCTATATTTGTTTGTTCGCGTTACGCTAACAAAATTAAAACAAGAACAACATGGAGAATACAATTCAAAAAATTCTTGAAAATTTCACTAAAACCACAGGTTTACGAACCCATTGGCGTGAGAACAACCGAAATAATTTGGATGGGACAATTGATTTCTATTTTGACAATGGACGAGAACAAGTAATAGTAGAAGTAAAAAGGGAGCTTAGGAATCATCATTTAGCTGGGCTATTTAAAATGAAAAAACTGCATGACAACGTGCTGGTAATAGCTGAAAATATTTTTCCCAACCTGAAAAACGAACTTAGGCGACATCATATTGGCTACATAGATGCTGCCGGAAATGCCTTTCTCAAAACAAAGAAGCACTTCTTCCTCATTGAAGGAAAGAAAGATCAAATAACAAATACAGATGGACGCAATAAGGTTTTCACGAAGGCAGGGATCAAATTGATTTTTCATTTTCTCCTTGACCCGGATTTAATTAATGCCACTTACAGGGAAATAGCAGAAAGAACCAACGCCGGTTTAGATACGATTCATAAAGTTATTCATGGTCTGAAAGAACAGGCATTTATACTTGCGCTGAACAATAAACAAGTTAAGATCAAAAATACCAGACAGCTTCTCGAACGTTGGATGGTAGCTTACGAAGAAAAGTTGAAACCTGATCTGCTCATTGACCGATTCAGATTTTTGCGGGATGAGGAAAGAATGAATTGGAAAAAGTTTCCTTTGAAAGAAGGAACCGTATGGGGAGGTGAGCCTGGGGGAGGAATGATGACAAATTATCTCAAGCCCGCAGAATTCACAATTTATACAAATGAGTTCAGAGCAGACCTGATCAGGAATTATAAATTCGTTCCAGATCCAAACGGCAATGTCAAAGCGTATCAAAAATTTTGGACATTTCAGGAAACGAAATTTCCAAAATGCGCCCCGGCATTAATTGTCTATGCCGACTTAATGAATACAGCAGATCCACGTTGCATCGAAACAGCACAAAAAATTTATGACAAAGAGTTACATTTTATCGGGCAAGAAACTGCCTGAACAGTTGGTTGAAATTCTAAACGCGCTTGGGAAAATCTTTGCTTCCCGGAGAATAGAGTTTTTTATTATCGGAGCTACGGCCAGGGACATTTTAATGGAGCATCTGCATAAGGCAGGAATCCGAAAGGCAACATTGGACATTGACCTGGCGGTATATGTTCCCAACTGGAATGCCTACGATTCCTTAATTGAAGAAATTCTTTCTACCGAAAATTTCAGTCAGGGGAATATTCCTCACAGAATAGTTTATAAGGAAAATTATGAAGTAGATATTATTCCATTTGGCGATCTGGAAAGGGACGGAGCAATTCATTGGCCCCCTGATGAAACCAAAGCCATGACCGTATTAGGATTTGTTGAAACATACCACAACGCGATTGATCTTACCATCGAGGAAACGAATGAAAGTTTCAAGGTAGTTTCAATTCCAGGATTGATGATT
>DATDOQ010000104.1:0-4562 GCA_035293205.1 Bacteroidia bacterium | reverse complement strand
CCTTACGCGCTCCAGCTCTTTTTTTTTTGCCCTGACTTTAATCGGCGCCGACACTGGTTTTCTTTCGCGGCTGATTCGCTCCGGTTTGGTGCGTGAAGGCTTGCGCGGGTGTATCTTATTTAGATCTTCAAGCGTCTTTTTGGAAATAACCGACCGGCTTTTTTTAAGAATGTCTTCCTGACTCGCATATTCATCATTTTTTTTCATCAACAGCCAGGCATTTGCTCCGCGGCCGGAAGTTTTAATCAGCGTAAATTCCCCTTTTAACTTTTTACCATGCAATACGATCGAAATTTTTCCTTTGTGCAGACCTGCCAGTAATTGCTTTTCGCCGGCACCGTCTTCTGCATCCGGCGCATGATAAGTACCTTTATCCCATACGATCACATTGCCGGCGCCATAATTTCCCTCCGGAATATTTCCTTCAAAATCCTTGTAATCGTAGGGATGATCTTCAACCATCATGGCGAGTCGCTTGTCAGCCGGGTTCATGCTTGGTCCTTTCGGCACCGCCCAGCTTTTCAATACGCCTTTCATTTCAAGACGGAAATCGTAATGGAGATTGGTAGCCGCATGCTGCTGCACCACGAAAAGCAGCTTTCCCTCCGTCCGTTTCTTTTTTCCTTTCGGTTCCGCAGTTTTGGTGAACTCCCTTTTGCGCCTGTATTCTTTAAGTCCTGGCATAAATGCGCTGATTTTTGAAAAAGGAGGAGGAACGAATTTACAAGTTGCTCTTGCGCCTTGCCTGATCCATTCCTCCCTTATATATAAAAAAGAATTACATGAGCTTAATCAGAATAATTATGCCAAAAAGCATGTGTTGCCGCCATCAACAAATCAAGCGTAAAGGATTGAGTCCTTTCGTGGTGATAATTCCCCTGATCGTAGGATGAGGTCCACATCACCGGCCGGGCAGGTGTGATTGAGTCCGACACCATATGGGGATACCATTGACTTTGCGCCTCTAATTCATGCAGTAAGTTCTGTGGTATGTGAATTGCGCCCTCTCCATCCTGAATTAAAAACAAAAAATCATGGCGAAGTATGGAAAAAAAACGCAGGAACTTGTCGGTGACACAATGCGTAAAATGAAAAGAGGGGAGCTTAAAAGCGGCAAAGAAGGTAAAGGCGGCAAGGTGAATAACAAGAAGCAGGCAATTGCCATTGCATTGTCAGAAGCGCGGGAAAAAGGATACAAAGCCCCGCCAGAAAAATCTTCAGCGAAAAAATCAACCCGGACAGCCGGTCAGAAAAGCGCTGCTGCTGCACGCAGTAAAAGAAGCACTGCAGCACACGCACGGAAGGACAGGCTATCCTCTTCTTTACAGAAACGCGGAACCCGCACGAGTGTGACCTCGCGCAGCCGTTCGCGCGCACGCAAAGCCATCCTGTAAAAACTCCGTTTCACAATTTTATAAACCAATAAACTGAATCCTGATGAAAACAACCACAGAAAGAACCATCGAGGCCCTCAAAGAGCTGATCGTTATCAACAATGACCGGCATGAGGGCTATAAAACAGCCGCTGACGAGGCAAAAGACAGTGATCTCAAAGCGCTGTTCAACAAATTCAGCACGCAAAGCAGGACGTTTGCGGATGAGCTGATCGGTTTGTTACCTGATAAATCCGATGCCCCTCCGCATGACAAGACAAAAGCCAGCGGAAAACTTTATCGCGTCTGGATGGACATTAAAAATGCGATCGCAGGTAATAACCGGAAAGCGATTCTTTCTTCCTGCGAATACGGCGAGGATGTCGCCAAAAAAACTTATGAGGACGTTCTTAATAAATCGGAGGATATTACAACCGATGTCCTCGATATTATCCGCAGGCAGAAATCGGAGATTCTCCAGGGTCATGATGAGGTGAAATCATTGCGTGACCGTGAAAGCTAAATAAATACAGGAACCGGCTGATGAAATCCGGCGATCAGCCAGTTCTGTATTAAAGCAGCGTAAAATTTTTTTACGCTGCTTTTCATTTTTTTTCCAGGTTGAGTAGCATGCGCGGGCAAGTGCGCCGGAATTACCTTACTGAGTATCATACGTGGGAAAGTTTTTTATTCTGGAAAAAAACGCAGATCGTGCACGCCGGAATAACATTGTCAGGTTGAGTAGTACGCCAAGGGCGTATGCGCCGGCGCGTATCGAAACCTGACAGTGTTATTCCGGCAGGGGAAAATATATTTTAAAGCACGATCCTTTTCCGATAGCGCTCTCGACATCAATTCTGCCTTTATGACCAAGAACAATATTTTGTGTGGATGTCAGGCCAATGCCAGAACCTTTTGTTTTGTTGGTAAAAAACGGTTCGAAAATACTTTCACGGGTTTCCTCCGACATGCCGCATCCGTTGTCGCGCACGCTGATCAGTACGGCATGGCTTGACCGGGCTACATCCACCAGGATTTCACCTTTCCCCTCATCCACTGCCTCGAGTCCATTGATAACGATATTAAGCAGAGCTATCTTCAGCTTTTCGCGGTCAAGCTCCATCTCAATAACGGGGTGCGAATAATTGCCGGCAAGCGTTGCTGATTTAAGTTTTGCGCGATCCTCCGCCATGGACAAAGTTTCGCCAATGACGTCGACCAAGTTCGCGCGCTCCATCCGCATTTCACCAAATTTTGTAGAGTCGATCAATTCAGAGACAAGCTGGTTGATCTTTTCCGTGCTATTGCTGATGATATCGAGATAAAATTTCGTATCAGTATTTTCACCTGTCTTGTGCCGTATCTGGTCAACGCTGAGCAGAATATTCGTCAATGGACCTCGCACTTCATGTGCAATCATGCGCGCAATTCTTCCGGCGCTGACTATTTTATTTAACCGATTTTGGTATTCTTCATTCTCACGCTGTATCAGAGCGGTTTTTGACCTTTCAAGCGCATAACGAATGGAGCGTTCTAAAATGGCAGCGTCAAAATTTCCTTTCACCAAATAATCATCTGCTCCCATTTTCATCGCTTCAAGATCAAGCGATTGGTTGCCTTTACCGGTCAGCAGGATAACCGGAACATCAGTCCATGCCTCTTTAGAAGCTTTCAGCACTTCCAGTCCGCTGGTCGAACCAAGCAGGTAATCCGTTATTACAATATCAAAGGGTTTTCCTTCCAGGCACGCGATAAATTCGGAATAATTACGCGCCCAGTGAAGCTCAAAACTCTTAAACGAATCTGCAAGGCAGTCTTTAAGGATTAATAGATCATCCTCATCGTCCTCAACTATAAGAAAGCTAACCGGCTTGTTGATGTTCATGCAGCAGCGTATTATTTAACTTGGCCGCCGGTTCCTTGGGTAAATATACAAAGAATACGGAGCCTTTTCCCTTCTCGCTTTTCGCAGTGATAAAACCGCCATGATTCTCCGCGATCTTCTTGCAGATGCTCAGTCCAATGCCCGTTCCCTCAAATTCACTGCGACCATGAAGCCGGTAAAAGGTCATAAAAATCTTGTCAAGGTATTCTTCGTCAAATCCAATACCGTTGTCTTTTAATGCAACAACGTAATATTCTTCCCACCGGGCATCGGGGCGAAGCTCCTTCACCTCCCCGCCGGTAACGGTTGCGCACGAGATCTGCAGGACCGGACGAACATCGGGTTCCGTGAATTTTATGGCGTTGCTGATCAGGTTCTGGAAAAGCAACGTCAGTTGAGTGGGATCACCAATCACTTCCGGCAGCGCTGTGTTGTGCGAAAATACAACACCCCTGTTTTGAATCAGCACTTCACAATTGTCTTTGATTTCGTTGATGATCATTTCCAGGCTGATCATACGTTTTTCAAGCTGGCTTTTTGTTATTCTCGAATAACGGAGCAGGTTATCGATCAGCGTACGCATCCGGGAAGCAGCTTTGGAAATCCGGTCGAGGTACAACTGCGTTTCGGCCGGCAATTCGAGACTGAACTTTGAGTTGATCCGTTCACTGAAAGTCGTGATCTTCCGCAGCGGCTCCTGCAGGTCATGCGAGGCCATATATGCAAACTGCTCCAGGTTCTTATTGGTTTCATCCAGCAGCTGAATTTTGTTTTTCAACTCACCCTGGTTAACCAGCAGCTGCTGTTCCACGTCGGCCTTGGCAGAATACTCCCGCATCGCAATGACCGAAGCCAGCAAAATAAGCAGGATCGCCATAGCAAGCGCGAGCACAACAGCAAACGTGGATTTATCAGACGATTCACGCAATATTTCCTGGCGCTCCTGCATCAGCATATTCTCGATGCGCATCATGTCCATGATCTTATTGCGCACTTTATTGACTGCCGGACTGCGCACCATAAAATTCTCCTGGTCCTGGATCTCTAACTGCGATTGGATCATCATAAAACGAAACCGGATGGCGGAATCCAGTTTTGCAGCGTTGCTCTCCTGCAGTGGATCTCCCTTTACAAGTACCTTGAGATTATCCAGTTTTTCAACCACACGCGCCCGCGCCTTTAGGCTTTTTTCCGCTTCATGGCGGTTGCCGGTTAACGAGTGGATGGAATGTGCGTTTTCTGATTCATTGAAGTCGTAATAAATATCCTGTAGCCGGAGCATCACCTGCGCTGTGTGACCAACC
>DATDOQ010000103.1:0-4129 GCA_035293205.1 Bacteroidia bacterium | reverse complement strand
GCTTCGAATGAAAGCGGGATCTATTTTGCGGTGGCCGCTAAACCCGCGCGACGGATCACCATTAACGCCTACATCGACCGTTCTGTTTTTCCCTGGCTGCGCTATCGCATTGACGCGCCCTCACACGGCTCCGATTTCCTTGTCCAGGTAAATTTTATACCGGATAAAAAAACGGATATGTATTTCCGCTTCCGTCACCGCGATAAATTCACCAATGCGAATGATCCTGACGCGCTCCTTGATTACATCGTGCCGTTAACACAGGATAACTGGCGTTTCCATATTCAATATCCCGCCGGAAAACATTTTCGCCTCCGGAACCGTGTTGAATTTTCACGTTATCATCCGGCAAATGAAAAAGTTGAAAACGGGTTTGTGATCCTGCAGGATATTACCTGGAAACGTTTTGGTTTTCCGCTTTCGGTTACCGGGCGGTATGCGCTTTTTCAGACAGACAGCTACAGTACCGCAATTTATACATATGAAAATGACATGCCTTATTCGTTCAGCATTCCCGCATATTATTACAGTGGCTCGCGTTGGTACCTGCTGATCAACTGGGACATTACAAGGAAAGTGGAAGTTTATTTCAGGATTTCCAGAACGATTTATTCGAACCAGGAAATTATCAGTCCGGGAACACTGAATGAGATCACGGGAAATACGAAGACCGAAGCGAAGGTGATGTTAAGAATAAAACTCTAGTTCGGATTAAATATGGGCATCTCTAATAACCCGGCATGACCAGCCGGGAGTTTACTTAAGGTAAATAAGTATTTAGAGTTGGGCAGCCTATGAAGGAATGCCGGGTTATTAGAGATGCCCTTATACCATTTATATTCGAAAGTTCGATTCCTATTCGTGAATAACGTGAAAAAAACCACGCAGCTGTTCTTCTTTTCCCGGAACTTTTAGAAGGTAATAATAAACACCATCCACCACATTTGGTTGCCAGTCATTGCGGTAATTACCTGTTTCATATACAAGCGCCCCCCAACGATCATAAATCTTCAGCTGGCAATCATTGTAAGCGGTAAGATTTACAAATTCCAGGAAATCATTTTTGCCATCGGATCCCGGTGTCACTACATTCGGCGCAGTAACTTCCGGCCACAGGATCTCCGATTCCACCAGGTAAACCTGCGTGAGTGTCGCGGAACATCCATTTCCAACCAGGACAGTTAATGACACGGTGTACAAACTATCGGTCGCGTAAGCATGCGTGGGATTCTGCAGCGTTGATGTTGACCCGTCACCGAAATCCCAGAACCAGCTTGTAGACCCGGGAGTGAGATCGGTAAATTGAATCAATGTGCCCGGAGGCGTTACCGGGGGCGGCGACATTGTGAAGCTGACAGCTGATGTTCCAATAATATGTACGACGACGTTCGCGCTTATTGTCGCAGGTGGCGAACCGTTATCCGTTCCTGTAATCACGATGGTATTAAAACCAGCATCGGCAAAATTTGCGATCAGTTGTCCCACGATCAATGCGGGATTTCCGGTGGTGCTGCTGACTACAGTCAATCCTGTAACACTCCCGGTGATGCTGGCCGTGGTGTTCTGTCCCTGTTCAGGTGATAAAAAAGAAGCTGTTATGAGAGCCGTGTCCCCAATGCAAAGCACGATGGTATCGCAAACATCTGCTGAATTAATAATAGGCGGTAGATTGTTACCTGAACCGCTATTGCAGACGTTGAAATAAAAAGTCTGGTTATCGAGCCAACTGATCTGGTCCGCGCTTCCGAAAGGCCCGTCATAAGCTGTTCCCGGCGCGTCAAACTGTCCGATCTGAATGAAATCAATTCCATTTCCACGATTCACCCCGACCGTCGCGGGAGAACCGCCGAATCCATTTGTGCCACCAGAGGCATCACCCGTTGTCCACTGCATGTCGCCATAACAAAAACTAACATTGTTGCCCGCGGGAAGAATCGGATCCATTCCGTCCGTAATGATGAGCTGGAAATCATTCAGCAGATCTGCGTGCGCACTGAAATAGCCTACCGTTTGCCAACGGACAACCATGTAGGTCGGAGTCATTTTGTAATACACCAATCCACTCATCAGGTTCCAGGTATCGACATCACTCCAGAATGGCGCGATCATGATAAAATTCGGATCCGGAAATGCGTTCGCTGTAAATGCCCCATAACTTGCGCCGAAAGAAATATTGCCATTATTATTGATATAACAATTCGACATCGGCTGTCCGTAGAAGCAAAAATTAAACGGCAGCGGCAGCAAATTGGAATAACTGTCGTCGTTGCGATAATCAGGAGGTGAAGAAAACTGGAAAGGAACAACCTGGAAAGTTGAATCAAGGGGAATGATGCATCTACAGATCACGCTTGCAGGCGATGGATTATTGTCGATCCGTTGTTGGAAGGGGAATACTGTCGTATCACTGTTAACGATAATCAATGGACTACCAGAAAGTCTGCCTTCTTTTTTCAGTTGCTGGTATTCCGTGGATCCGGGATTGGGAAACCCAACAGCCGGTTGCTGCGCAAACGTTTCATTCACCGGCAACGCAGCAAACAAAAAAACCGCTGGAAAAATCTTTCGGATCATGGATCAAAATTCTTCAACCCGTTTCTGCCCCGCACTGACCAGGAGTCCACCTAAATATATAACGGAAACGGAAAGATAAAGATACGATTAGCGGATCATAATTTTCAGGCGAAACCAGCTGCGAAATGTTCCGCGCTATTCCTATCTTATAATCTTTTGAAGATCAATTAATTAAACGACTGATCGTTGCAGATGCACCTTTTTTGTCAGCCGTGTTTTTTATAGAAGTGCGGCGTAAAAGATTGTCCTCACTTTGCACCAGCTATCACGCATTACCTTTACCGGCTTATGTATTCTGCCAATTCATGGTCAGGCCATTTTAATTCAACCGTGCGTCTTGCATTGCCGGTGTGCCTGAGCAATGTCGGACATATCGCGGTGGACCTTGCAGATAATTTTTTTATCGGTCAGCTCGAAGAAAAAACGATGGGCCAGGCGGCAATCACGCTCGCCGGTATCTTTTACATACTTGTGCTGGTTTTCGCGATCGGAATCTCATACGGATTAACGCCGATTGTGGCGGAAGCGCATGCGCAGAACCGGAAAGACCGCATCGTGCTGCATCTGCGGCATGCTTTTGTACAAAACATTGCCATTGCGTCGCTGCTGTTTCTTGTACTTTTTGTTTGTTCCCCGTTGCTGAAACATACGGGCCGTCCGGAAGAAGTGACGGATCTTGCCATACGTTTTCTGAATGTGATGATGCTGTCCATGCTGCCGCTCAGCATTTTTTTCACCTGCAAACAATTCGCGGAAGGAATGTCGGACACGAAAGCGGCAATGGTCATTACGATCGGCGCAAATGCTATGAATATTTTTCTGAACTGGGTGCTGGTGTTCGGGCATTTGGGAATTGAAGGAATGGGCGTGATCGGTTCCTGCTGGGCAACTTTTATTTCGAGGTGCCTGATGGCCGCCGCGATGCTGGGATATATCCTGCTCAATAAAAAATACCATGCTTTCAGACCTGCATTCAATTTTCGAAAACTTTTGCGAGCGCCTGTAATTGAACAATTACGTATTGGCATTCCATCGGGGTTAATGTTCGTAATGGAAGTAGCCGCGTTTGGCGTCCCGGTTTTATTCATTCCTGGAACAGACCAGTTGGCGGCGCATCGTATCTCGATCGGGCTTGCTGCCATGACCTACATGATCTCCAGCGGTCTCGGCGCTGCGGCGACAGTTCGTGTGGGCAACCACCTGGGACTGCGCGACCGGGCGGGAACACGGCGGGCCGGTTTCAGCGCCATTTTCCTCGCCCTGATATTTATGGCGATCGCAGCGGTTGTTTTTATTGTATTCCGGCACAACCTGACATCGGTGTTTAACGACGATCCCGGCGTGCTGAAATATGCCATTCCCCTTTTATTGATCGCCGCCGCCTTCCAGCTTTTTGACGGCATGCAGGTTACAGCGCAGGGAGCATTGCGCGGACTGAAAGACACGATGATCCCGGGCTTCATCGCTTTCATAGCCTACTGGCTGATCGGCCTGCCTGCCAGCTGGTATTTTTGCGTTCAGCTTGATTTGGGCGTAGAAGGTGTGTGGTATGGAT
>DATDOQ010000102.1:0-5149 GCA_035293205.1 Bacteroidia bacterium | reverse complement strand
CAATGCTGGCTGAAATCGGCGACAAGCCGTTCGATCATGCAAGCTGGATCTTTGAAACAAAATATGACGGTTACAGGGCGCTGGCAAACATCGAAAATGGTAAAGTAGATCTGTATAGCCGCAATCTAAACTCGTTTAATTCGAATTATCCGGAGATCGCCCGGGAGCTTTCAAAGATCAGGCATACGGCAATACTCGATGGCGAAGTGGTCGTGGAAGATGAACAGGGACGTTCCGGATTCCAGCTTTTACAAAACCGCGACAGTGGCGCAGGCAGATTAAAATATTATGTTTTCGATCTGCTTCATCTGAATGGCCACGAACTTTTTCAGGTTCCGCTTATTAAAAGGAAGGAATTGCTGAAAACGTTGCTGTCGCAGTTTAAGCTGAAAAATATTATTTATTCTGAACATATTGAGGAGAAAGGCACTGCGCTCTATCAAAAATGCAGCGAAAGAAACTTTGAAGGAATTATTGCAAAAAATGCGCGAAGCCCGTATCGTCCGGCCAGCCGTACAAAAGAATGGCTGAAAATAAAAATTAACCAGCAGCAGGAAGCGGTTATTGTCGGATTGACAAGTCCGCGCGGAAGCAGAAGTCACTTCGGTTCGCTGGTACTTGCCGTGCGCGATGGCAAAACCTGGACCTATGTAGGAAATTGCGGCACCGGGTTCTCCGAAAAAATGCTCCGCCAATTGTATGAAATGGCAAAGCCGTATTTTACCCCTGAGTCACCGTTCTCTGTTCCCGTCAGGGCAGGGGATGGCATTCAGTGGTTGAAGCCTGCATTGGTGTGTGAAGTGAAGTTTTCGGAATGGACAAAAGACGGCAGCATGCGTCATCCGGTTTTTCGTGGGTTGCGCAAAGACAAAAAACCGGTAAATGTGGTGCGGGAAGTGTCGCATGTTCATGTAACCAGATCCGGGAAAGCCGTTGAAGAGGGTGTTGAATCAGAAACTCCTGTGAGGAAAAGAAAAGAAATAAAAGTCCGTCAGCGCGCCACGCAGCGGAAAAAAGTAAAAATCAGCGCGCCTTCCGGAAAAAAAACAGAAAACATTTTTGATCTGAAAGTTGGACGTGTCACGCTGCACCTCACCAACCAGCATAAGATTTACTGGCCGTATGAAAAGATTACGAAAGGCGAGCTGGTTGCTTATTACGGAGCAATTGCACCGTTGATGCTTCCGTATTTAAAAGACCGTCCGCAATCGCTCAACCGTTTTCCCAATGGAATTAAAGGCAGTTCATTTTTTCAGAAGGACATAGACAGAAGCAAAGTGCCCCAATGGCTGAAAACCGAAAAAGTATATTCTGAATCAAATAAAGCTTATATCGATTATCTCATTTGCAATGATAAAGCGACATTGATGTATATGGCTAATTTGGGCTGCATCGAAATCAATCCATGGAATTCCCGTATTAAAAAGCCGGAATATCCTGACTGGGTTGTGATCGATCTCGATCCGGAATCGATCGCATTTGTGGAAGTGGTCCGTACGGCTTTAAAAGTGAAAGAGGTGCTGGATGAGCTGCAGCTGGATGGTTATTGCAAAACTTCGGGTGCATCGGGACTTCATATTTATGTTCCGCTCGGTGCCAAATACGATTACGATATAGCCAAAAGATTTGCCGAGCTGATCGCCCATTTCGTTCACATGCGGTTGCCGGATACCACCAGCCTCCTTCGAAGTCCGGCAAAAAGAAAGCATAAAGTTTACATCGATTTCCTGCAGAACCGGCGGGGACAAACGCTTGCAGCGCCTTATTCCGTGCGTCCGAAGCACGATGCCACCGTTTCAACGCCGCTACTATGGGAAGAAGTGAATGAATCGCTCGATCCAAAAATGTTCACGATGAAAAATATTTTTGCACGCGTTCAGAAGATTGGTGATATCTGGGCGCCGGTTATTGGCAAAGGGGAAGATATTACGCAGGTGGTAAAACGCATGAAAACATGAACGCGCATTTGTTGTAAGGTTTTACGAAGCTTTGCGTTTTCGCGGCCCCAGGCTTGCTTCGAGCGCGTCCATAAGCTCTGAAGTTTTTGTATGAACCACTTTGAGCTTTGTCTTTTTCTTCGGTTTCCCGGTGGCTTTATCCTTGATAATTTTCAGCAGCTTGGAAGTGTAGGTGTCTTTATAGCCGGTGATGTCGAATTTTTCCGTCAGCTGTTCGATCAGCTTTAAGGCCATGGTGAGCTCTTTGCTTTTTTCCTTGTTTTTCGGTGGCGCCTTGATATCTTCCATGCTCCTGATCTCTTCCTCGAAACGAATTCTGTTCAGGACGATCACTTTTTCGTACGGTTTAAGTATGGCAAGCGCTTCCCGGTTGCGCATAACAAATGTGGTAACGCCGACTTTGCCGGATGCAGCGAGAGAATCGCGCAGGATCCCATATGCTTTTTCTCCCGACTTATCCGGTTCAAGGAAATACGGCTGCTCATAATAAATGCTGTCGATATCTTTTTCAAAAACAAAGCACTGGATATCGATTGTTTTTGTTTTTACAGCATCTGCCACCTCAAAATCTTCCTTTTCAATGACGACGTATTCACCATTCATTCTGTACCCACGGACAATATCTTTATAGGGAACCTCCTTGCCGGTATTATCATTCACGCGTTTGAACCGGATATTCGAATGGTCCTTGCTGTCGAGCATATCCAGGTCGAGCGTGCTTTCCTGAACGGCAGAATAAATTTTAATGGGAATGTTCACCAGCCCAAAGCTGATTGCCCCTGTCCAGATTGATCGTGGCATCTCAAAAAGTTTGTATTTTTCCAAGGAAAACTATGCCACACTAAAAAAGCAGAGGAAAGAAAAAAGGGGAAACGAATCGTGGTTAAACTTCTTCTGGGATTTCAATTGAACCTTCAGTGGCGATACGCATGAAATGCCGTTTGTGCAGCATTGACCGGAATTTTTCCCATTTGATATGCAAAAGAGATCCGATCATTTTGCGCAATTCCTCATAGGTGTTGGGTTTGGTCAGAAACAAATGCGCCCCAAGCGCAAAACTTTGCTCTACATCACGGACGGATTTTGAAGTGGAAAGTACGACTACCGGAATATCTTTCATGCCCGGATCCGCCTTAATTTCAGCAAGGCAATCCATCCCGTTTTTGAACGGCATATTTAAATCAAGTAATAATAAATCCGGATGGGCAAATGATTGAAGCGTATGCATCAGCTTCACACCGTCAGGCATTATAAGTATTTCAATTCTGGGATCGATTTCCTGGATTACCTCCTGGACCAACATCTGATCATCGAGATCATCGTCGGCAATCATCACCCTTTTCATATGATTCTTTACAAGCATCAGGCGTACAATTAGTTGCAGTAATGCCTACGAGAGGTGGGTGAATCCTGCTCTGAGGGTATACCAACAAATATAGTATTATTCGCGACGTATCATAATTTTTACCAGCTTATTTTTACGTAATCGAGATAATAAAAGTTGCTTTATTTATTGGTTCCTACATGATATTTTAAAGTGTTGATACATAAATATTTCTGGCGGATTTTTTTTGATCTAAAATGCAATGGATATTTCGCTTACCTAAGACGTTGCTCCTGAATTTTTCTGGTATATATTTTGAAAATATTCATGGACACAAACACGGATGCGACCGGCTGATGCAATCAGATGACCGGTTTGAGAATGCCACCGGATCCCCAACAACGGGAAAAGAAGCGAAGGACGCGGCTGCAGATACGGTCCGTGCTGGAACGAAAGGTGCGACAGGCGACCGAACCGCCACAGGATCAGGCGACACTGCAAAATAATTAGTATTATTTGGAGCCTACCGGATCAATGGTTTCATGCGCATTCTTCGCATAGAATTTTCAAAAGAATCATTTCCTCCGGAGAAAGGCGTGAATTGGCGGGGGCGCTGACTTTATTCATCAAGGCCAGCAGCTTTTGCTCTTCCCACAAACGGATTAACACAGGATGAACGTAATATTTATTGAATGATCAATTCTCTTTCAATATTCTCACCGGCTTCCACTACCACTTGTCCTTCGGCATGATGGTCAATGCCGTTCAGCGTAACATCGGCTTCATAATAATAATTGGCAGGCAGCAGTTGCCCGAAATCCGCGCGACCATCCGAACCGGTAACCCGTGTCAGCAAATAATTATTGGATTCTAAATCTTCCTGGGAAAACGCTATTCCAACGGCAACACCCGCGAGACGGTTAAGGGAAATATCTTTAACGATAAATGCCAATCCTCCGCGATCCGGCGTTTGGTTCAGGTCCGGCGATGGGACATTGCTGTCCTTTCTGCAAGCGAAAAACAGCAGAACCCAGGCTGCCGTAGTTATCAAAAAATAGTTTATAGTTTTCATCGGCACAAATCTCCTCTCCAAAATTTCATGAGTTATTAAAAAACGGGGTGCCGAAGCAGCCCCGTTATCCTCCGTTCTTTCAAGGCACTTTATCTTTCACTTTCCTTCCCTCGGAGGAATTTTATAATAGATGGTGTCTGTTCTGCTTTTTGATCGTTTTAATAAACTGTCTGTTTGTTCCGGCCGGACAGGTGTAACGGGTACCGTGTCTAACCGGCGCGTTGTACCTTTTTCAAGCGTCGTATCGCCGGCAGACCGGTTAATACGGGCCGTCGTATCCGTCTTTTTTTTAGGATTTTCAATCTGCGCTTGCAGATTCGCTGCAAAAATACCGGCGAGCATAAGCAAAATGTTTTGAATTATATGTTTCATTTCCCGCATTCCTCCCGGATTATTATTTTAAAAAATATGCCAACATCTGCCGGACAGCGATAGTAAGGGGTCCAATGCGGCGGAAGAAAAAGCTGACCGGATTTCTGAAAGCTTAAATTGAGTAGATACTTCAACAAACTGTGCAATTCTACACACACGGAAAACTCTGCAACAGGAAGAAAAATCGGCTTCTTGTGCGATTCGTCCTTCGGAATTGTTTTTGCTTTGTTATTCCCAAATTTAATTTGGACATGGAAAAAGTTTGGTCATCAATGTTGCACCAGAGCAAACATGAGGAAGAAAATATGAACGGGGAAATGGTTGATGAAAAAATTACTTCAGGCGCGCATATATCATTTTGGGTTGAAACGGTAAAACCAGTCTTCACGAAAAAGCTGGAGGATAACCGGGATACGGAAGTTG
>DATDOQ010000101.1:0-2611 GCA_035293205.1 Bacteroidia bacterium | reverse complement strand
TCCTTATTTTTCTTAACTTTATCCCTCCAAACAAACTCTAAAAATGAAACAATTTTTACTCGCTGTCATTTTTCTCTCAACCGCAACTTTTGCTTCCGCACAGAGTTTCATAAGCCTTACGGATGATCAGCAAAACAATGCCTCTGTTTCGAACGGCGCCAATTATTATTTTTTCGTTGCGCCCGGTGAATCGCATTCCTATTATTTCAAGATCACCAACCAGACCAGCATTTCCCGCGATTTCCAGGTGGAAATGGTTACCCTTACCCAGACTGCGGGATCAGAAGAATATTATTGCCTGACCCCTGGTTTGTGCTATATGCCCGACAGCATCATCAATTCCGGTGAAACGCCTATTGGCGCGAATGGTACCATTAATCTAGAAACACATTTTTACGCTGGAACTTTCGGTGATTGCATTTACCGGTTCACGATCTGGGATCCGAATAACAGCGCAGACTCCATGCAATTCATTCTTCATTACAATATTTCTCCTACCGGAGTTAACTCATTGTCCATTGAAAACGCCGTTGGCAATCCTTACCCGAACCCTTCTTCAGATAAAATTACGATTGGCTATAATTTCGGCGGTCCCGCTGCAGTAACAATTTCAAACCTTTTGGGTGAAACAATGGCAGAAATAAACCTCTCCGCTGCTGCCGGAAATTTCGCCTTCGATGTAACCACCCTCGCTGCCGGAACTTACTATTGCTCTTTCAAAACTGAAAACGGCATTGTTACGCGTAAATTTGTCGTAACAAAATAACACGATCACGATTTTTGAAAGCCGGTTTGTCGTTCGACAGACTGGTTTTTTTTATTCCGATACGCAGCGGCATCATTCTCTATTCTCAATTCTCAGCTCTTTTTCTGCTCTCTGCTCTCTGCTCTCAATTCTCCGCTCTCAGTTCTCCGCTCTCAACTCTCAGTTCTCAGTTCTCAGTTCTCCGCTCTCAGTTCTCCGCTCTCAGTTCTCAATACTCAGTTCTCACTCAGCTCTAAATTCTCAGTTCTCCCCTTCTCAATCAAAACCAATAAATCCAGGCACTTTAATTTGCGGTAATGTAAACCGAAGTTCAACAACATTTGACATATCAATCATCCACTTCTGGTATCCAGGGGGAACAACCGGATAATAATAGCTGCGTATTTCCAGCGTTTTGAAAATGGTATTCTCGTTTTTTATCCGGAATCCTCCACCTAATCCCGCGTAAGCAGTTTGATGGAAAATCGGCTCCTGGTTCGCCGCCACCTGCGCAATCTGTACGGAAACAAACGCCGCAAACCGGAAACCGAGAACCATGAATGGCATCCAGAAAGTCGATTCCGATTGAAGGATCCAGCGCTGATGGCCGTACACAACCGAAGAATTAAATCCGCGGATCCCGGCCTCGTTGTTGGGGATTAGTTGCTGACCAATAAAAAGAGGCTTTAATGCCGTAGCGAAAGTGGCATAAAATTTCTGCCGCAATTTCACATGGCCCAGGTACAACAGCTTCGAATACCACAACGCGCGCGCGCGAAGAATGATATCCTCCATCCTTCCTTGAAATACAAAACTGCCGGCACCCACTCCGTAAAGACCAAAGCTTCCCTGCGTTCTGAAAAATTGCCGGTCGAATTCCGCGCCTGCATAATAGCGGTGGCGAAAAAGAGTGAACTGGTATCCTGTTGTAAATGATAACCGGTAACCATAAGGCACGTCTTCCGTTTTTCCAAAACCACTGATATATCTTGTTTTATAATAACGGTCACGGAAAAAGTTAATTGCCCCTAATAAAAACCAGCGTTCGTTATAAGCCGGGTTGTATAGTTCACCAAGCTGCCATGGCGTTATGAAAAAATTCTGACGGAAAAGTCGTCCGGATAAATAAACTCCTTCGCCTTTCCGCAACCGGCGCAGCTCGCTTTTATCCGGGCTGAGTGAAAATGCCGACCAGGTATCCAATAAGCCGTAGCGGTAATTGCGAAAATCTTCGTGCGGGATATGAAAAACATTGATCGACCGGTTAAGACTCATACTTATTCCCCCGGTATAACGTAACGTGGGCAAATACATGGGACGTGAAATGGACATAAAAACGGATTCCTCATTTTCATAACCGAGCTTAGGTCCGCCGTTGATCTTGCTCCATCCCAGCTGCAAATCGACAAAAGTTCCCCCCAGGTTATTTTTAGTGTAGTTGACACCCAAGCCTGTGTGCGGATCGCGCGTTTTAAAGCTGGTCAGGTTAAGTTCAAGCCGTTGCCCGTAACCGAGAAAATTCGCATCAAAGAACCGGGCGCGGTACCAGGTGCCAAAATTGGCTGAGGTTGCAATGCCGATTGTCCAGATATCTTTTGTAATGACAAACACATCGACAGAATCTTCGTCAGCGGTGACCGTATCCACATAGATCCGCGCATCGTGAATGAATGGAAGATTACGAAGGTTGCGTTCGTTGGCGGCAAGCAGGTATGGATTCAGGCTGTCGCCTTCCTCAAACAAAAGGTTATTCGCGATTACCCGTTGATGAGTAGTAATATGAACCGCATCGGCCGCCGAATCGATCGCTGATTTGAAGCGGGACATGAACTGCGGAATTTTCGCGCCGGTTACATCAAGTGGAAT
>DATDOQ010000100.1:0-5097 GCA_035293205.1 Bacteroidia bacterium | reverse complement strand
CGTTAAGGATCATTCGAAAACGCCGATGCAGATTGCCGAAGAAAATAACCTGGTTCAGTCCAGCGATTCGGATGAGCTGCTCGACATCATAAAAGAAACGTTATCGAAATACCCGGCAAAAGTTGCCGAATACAAAGGCGGAAAAACAGGCCTGATGGGTTTGTTCATGGGTGAAGTGATGAAACTTTCGAGAGGAAAAGCGGATCCCAGAATGGCCACTGAGCTGCTTAAAAAAGAACTTGAAAATCCTGCATGAAAAACAACGCATTCTTTTTTTTATTCATCGCCACCGTCTTTTTCTTCCTTGCATGTGAAGGAACTAAAAAACAAACCGGGAACGCGGCTTTGTACGGGCAGCTCCAGAACAGCGGCGGCGACACACTTTTTCTTTACGATATTTCGCTGAGCGAATTCAAGCTGATCGATTCCACCATCACCAATTCCGATGGAACTTTTGAATTCGATCCATTGCTTGCCTACAAGGGCTTTTACAATGTTTCTGTCGGGAAATCCGGACAGCAGTTTGCAACGGTAGTGCTTGGGGTGGGCGATTCCGTTCAGCTTACCGGCGACGCGAAAAATCTTGGCTACACCTGGAAAACCAGCGGCTCAAAAGACGCGGAACGTTTTAACGAATTCAACAATTACATCACCCTGCACCAGAAAAAACGCGCGCCTTATGTGGAACGGCTCGACTCCGCTTTAGAAGTTTTCCAGACCATGATCAGCATGCTGCATGCGAATGATTCCGTAAAACGTGATTCGCTCGACAAGGTTTACGGCGATTATTACACCTATCACAATAATGTTATTCTCGGGATCGATTCACAGGCGGTGAAGTTTGTGCAGGCATTCATTGACCGTGATCCCGGCTCCTTTGCCAATATTCCGGCGTTGCGGCTTTTATCGCCGTTCGATTATTTCCCCTGGTATGAACGCACCGCGCTTGCGCTGGAGGCCAGATACAAATCTGCTCCACAGGTGAAATTGCTGCGCGAAATGATCGAACGCTACCGGCCGTTTGCCAAAGGCCAGGTTCCGCCGGATATTGCATTGACCGATCCAAACGGGGAGGTTCGGAAGCTTTCCTCGCTCAAAGGGAAAATCGTGCTGCTCGACTTCTGGGCTTCCTGGTGCAAACCGTGCATTGTGGAATTGCCGGGTGTTGTATCTAATTACAACAAATACCAGGCAAAAGGATTCGACGTATTCAGCGTTTCCCTGGATCAATCTAAGCAGGACTGGATCGCGGCCATCAAAAAAAACAAGCTGCGCTGGTCGAATCACGTTATCGATTTACAGGGACCGAATTCGGTGGCCGCTCTTTACGGCGTCAAAACCATTCCAAAAACTTTTCTGATCGGCCGCGATGGGCGCATTCTTGAACGGGAAATCTATGGAGAGGACCTTACGCACAAGCTGGACCAGTTGTTTCTAAATCAGCTTCCCCAAAATACTGATAAATTGTAACCCTTAAAGTCTCCCTCCCTCAGATTGGGAGTGATAACATGGCCATGAAAAAATGCTTCCCGCTTATTCTAACGCTGCTCACCGTACAGCTTTTTGCGCAGCGAGCCTATTTTCAACAGGATGTTGCTTATACCATCGAAGTGCGGCTCAACGATTCAAAACATGAGCTGAGCGGGTTTGAAACCATAGTATATAAAAACAATTCCCCGGACCAGCTTAGCTTCATTTATATGCATCTCTGGCCGAATGCCTACCGGGACAACAATACGGCCCTTGGAAAACAAACGAAAGAAGACGGTTCCTTATTTTTTTATTATTCAGAAGAAGAAGACCGCGGAAAAATTGATTCGCTCGATTTTAAGGTTGATGGAACCGCTGCTGTTTTAGCTTATGATTCCATTCACAAAGATATCGCTAAGCTTCTGCTTCCCGTCCCTCTTTCACCTGGCGGACAAATATCAATCACAACACCTTTTCGAGTAAAAATTCCAAGCGGAAAAATTTCACGCCTGGGGCACGTCGGCCAGCAATACCAGATAACGCAGTGGTATCCGAAGCCGGCCGTTTATGATCAGAATGGCTGGAACCAGTTCCCGTATCTGAACCAGGGTGAATTTTATTCCGAATTCGGTACCTATGATGTTTTTATTACGCTCCCGAAAAATTACGTGCTCGGATCCACGGGGGATCTGCAGGATAATCCGGATGAAAAAAGATTTCTTGACAGCCTCGCAGCCGCTACGAAAGAAATAAAAAGTTATGATGCTAAAGATCTTGTGTTCCCGGAATCTTCCGCGCAATGGAAAACGCTTCATTACCGCCAGGAGCATGTGCATGATTTTGCCTGGTTCTGTGATAAGCGATATCACGTTTTAAAAGGAGAGATCGAGCTTCCGCACACTAAGCGAAAAGTCACGACGTGGGTGATGTACACGAACAAAAGTGCGCATCTCTGGGAGAACGCCATCGGCTATATGAATGACGCGATCTATTATTATTCCCTCTGGAACGGTGATTATGCCTACAATGCCTGCACAGCCGTGGACGGGGCGCTGAGTGCCGGTGGCGGAATGGAATACCCGAACATCACTGTCATCGGTGGCGTCTTATCGCCGCGTATGCTCGACCTGGTCATAACGCATGAGGTCGGGCACAACTGGTTTTATGGCATGCTAGGCAGCAATGAAAGGCGATACCCCTGGATGGATGAAGGCATTAATTCGGCGAATGAAATGCGTTACATGATGACCAAGTATCCGAATGTGAAACTGACGGAAGGATTACCGCTTCTGAAATTGTTCGATCTTGAACGGTACAAACAGAAAGCACAATATTACCAGCTTTATGCTTTTTGCGCGCGTCAGCATATTGACCAGCCTGATAATCTGCCTGCAGATGAATATACACAGATCAATTACGGCAGCATCGTATATATGAAAAGCGCTGTCGCTTTCAATTACCTGCGCGCTTATCTCGGCGATTCCATTTATGATAAAGCGTTTCAAACTTATTTTGAACGCTGGAAATGGAAACATCCACAGCCGGCAGATATGAAAAATGTATTTGTAGAAGTAACCGAAAAAAATCTTGACTGGCTTTTTGATGACCTGATCGGCACAACCAAACAGCTGGATTATAAAATTGCCGGTGTAAAAAAAGAAGCGGACGGTTATGTAGTGCGGATCAAAAACTGCGGGGAGATCAATAGCCCGGTGCTTATTACCGCGGTAAAAGATGGCGCCTCCATGAAGTCGGTGTGGGTGGAAGGCTTTGCAGGCGAAAAAGAAATTCAATTCAGTGGAACGGATTATGATGTTTTCGTTATCGATAGGGGGGAATGGATGCCGGAGATCAACCGGAAAAATAATTCGGCGGATGCGAAAAGAATTTTCAAAAAAGCGGAACCGCTCCGCCTGCAAATCATCGGAAGTCTCGATAACCCATCCAGGACGCAATTATTCTGGTCGCCGGCGCTCGGTTATAACAAATACGACCAGTTCATGCTGGGCGCGGCATTTTACAATTATTTCCTGCCGGGTAAAAAATTCGAATGGTCAATTATGCCGATGTATTCATTTGGCGCCAAAACCGGTGTTGGTCACGCGGATGCATTCTATCATATATATCCCGGAAAAATCTTCCAGCAAATCAGCGTTGGAGCGAATGCAAATTCATACCATTATTACACGCTGAAGGACACTGATTATCCATCCGCAGCAACAGTGCGTCCAGGCGTGCCTTTCCGTTTTATCAAAATTGCGCCTGAAATCAATTTTGATATTCGCAAAAAACGCGCGCGCAGCCCCATCAGTCAATCGGTAAAGTTGCGCGCGATCTGGCTCCAGACAGACGAACGGATTTATTCACCCACCACCTGGATAGTGAATAACAGCAGTGCGATTGCCGTCGGATACACGGAGGTTACCAGCTCCGCACAACGGCTATTCTATGAATTGACTTATTCGCTGGATGCAAAGCGGTCCATTCATCCTTACGACTTCGACGTGAAGCTACAACGGGGCGACGATATGATGAAGGCGCAATTGACCGCAAACTATCATGTCACGATTAAAAATAAAGCAATTGATATCAGGTTTTTCGGCGGTGTATTTCTTGATAATACCAATGCCGGTCCTTACCGTTTCCGCATGAGCAGCTGGGGTCCGTTGGGAACCGGTAATCATGATTATCTTTTTGATCACATCTTCCTGGGCAGAAGTGAAAACGATGGTTTATTTGCACAGCAGATGGCGGTGGAAGACGGGGGATTTAAAATTTATTCTCCACTTGGCCAATCGGCTACCTGGATGAGTGCAATTAATCTGAGAGTGCCTTTGCCCGGAAATAACTGGTTTCTGAAGCGGATCAAATTTTATTGGAACGCCGGAATTTACGAAGAGGCAGGTTCGGATTTCCTGTATGAAGGTGGGGTTCAGTTCTCTCTTTTCGGAATCGGAAATGGCATCTTTGATATTTATTTTCCATTGGTTCATTCGAAAAGCATCCAGAATTATTATGATGTCAACAGCCTGAAATACGGAAATAAGATCCGGTTCGTACTGGCACTCGAAACCCTGAACCCGCTGCGGATCATCCGCAAGGAAATTTTCTGATGCAGTCGCAAAAAGGAAATATTTATTTCGCTTCCGATTTCCATCTCGGAATTCCGGATCTCGCTGCCAGTCATGAACGCGAGCGGCGGATCGTGCGGTGGATGGATTCCATTTTGCCGGATGCGAAGGAATTATACCTGGTCGGCGACCTTTTTGATGCCTGGTTCGAATACAAACGCGTAGTGCCAAAAGGATTCGTGCGTTTGCTGGCAAAAATTGCTGAATTCACGGACAAAGGAATTCCCGTGTATGTATTCTCCGGAAATCATGACACCTGGATGTTCAACTATCTCAAAGAAGAATGCGGCGCGGAAATTCACCATGAACCGGTTCGCCGCGAATGGAACGGGAAAAAATTCATTATCGGCCACGGCGATGGGCTTGGTCCGGGTGACCGCGGATACAAATTCATCAAGTCCATTTTCAGGAACCGTTTTGCTCAATGGTTATACGCGCGCGTTCATCCCAACGCAGGCATCTGGCTGGCGCAATTTTTTTCAGGAAAAGGTTACGA
>DATDOQ010000099.1:0-5305 GCA_035293205.1 Bacteroidia bacterium | reverse complement strand
CGACCTTCAAAATTGAAATGTTCTGTATCTATTTCTTTTGAAAGATAGGTCGCGTAGGCAGACACGAGGTGAAATTGCATGTAAGCCCTGAGTACCTCGACAGGCGTTTTGCGAATCGACTTATTGAGCGCTTTGAAAAATTCAGGTTGGCCCACTACGATCGAGTCGGCTTTAATGCCGAAGCTGTTGCAGACGTCATTCCAGTTGATCAACGAGGTCAGCTTTGCGGTTACATCTTCTGTTGCCATTTTATGATAGTTGGCGAACGAATGACGGAGGTCCTCCACGCGCCTACAATTGGCAGCGAGTGAAGATTCAAAATCAAAAACTTTTTGTGCAAATATTTCCGCATCAGCAGCCGGAGTTCCTGACAGCGACAGCATTTTTGAAATATGAGCTACATAGGCATCACGGATTTTTATGTTCGCAGAATCCTTGCCGGAATAATATTCACGATCCGGCAAACCCAGTCCGCCCTGCCAGAGCATCACCGTCATTTCTTCGCTGTGCTTCGGATCCTGTGTCACGTAAAATCCGGCGTAAAAAATTCCAATCTGTAAAGGCTCCAGGCGGATCATTGCAGCCACCACATCATCGCGGGTTTTACAATCGCTGATCATCTTCAGCTCTTTTTCCAGGGGCTGAATTCCCATCTGATCTGCTTTTGAAGAATCCATTCCTGCCAGCCAGAAATCGCCGATCTTTTGGGTACCGGTTCCTTCAGCAGCTCCCGCTTTTGATGCATCGTCATTGATCTTGCGCAACCGGGCATAAATTTCTTGTTGCACAACATGACCGATTCCCCAGCTTTTTTCTGAAGCAGGAACAGGATTATCGTGGAACCACATTCCATTCACAAACTGGAAAAAATCATCCGAAGGCTTCACCGTTGAATCCACCTTTCCGGCAAATAAATCGGGTCGCTGCGCATCACCGGTGGATATGGATTCTGTACAAGCTGGAAAAGCTGCGGTCAGAAAGGCTGCAGAGATAAAAAGGGGGAAAGGGCGCATGGCGTGGAAATTTTTTGCAAGATACCCGAAAGTTTTACGCTGGCTATCGCCGGCCTCGTGATAAAATATGGGGTGAAGAATAAAAATCTTGCTAAATAAATTACTTTTCTGGTCATACTACTTGAATATCCACAATACTGTCCTTAATGTATGTATTCCTTCCTTATAGGAAAAACCAAATTTATCCCCATTTGTAAATTTGCAACCTGTGCCTGCTTTACCATTAAGAGCCGGACTTTGTGAGCGTGAAATTGATTTTTCAACAGGATTTTTAAACCCCAAGAATTAATCCCTTACAAGACCTATTGTAATAAAATAATTTTAGTCGACTCCTGAGTTAACGCTTTTCTTTACATAACTCAATAATATTACTTGTATCCCCATACGCGATTGCAGAATCAACATCCGGGCAAATTACTGACTGATGCATTCCGAGATAATATTTAGCATATGCCCGGTTATAAAATGACCTGTAATCTTTTTTAGGGTTATTTTGTATTGCCTGATTATATTCAAAAATTGCCATAGAAAATATTCCTTCATTGTAAAAATTATTTCCCATTTGGTGATGCGCTTCGTGAACATCTGGATATCCGCTGTGTACTGCCAGATCAAAAAACATCGTAGATTCTCGATAAATTTTTTTCTTTTGGAGGATTAGTGCCGTATCGAAATAATAAAAAGCTTTTGTCGAATCTATAAGCGCTGATAAAGTATCAGGTCGCATGGAAGCACTATTTTCATTACTAACTTCTCTTGATTCACAGCAAATCCCGCTGATTACGATAAAAGAAATAACCAGGCTTTTAATCTGTGGTAGTATTAATCTATTTATAGCTGCAGACATCTTAGTAAATTTCCACTCTTAGCTGAAGTACTCGGATCCGGCCTAGAATCCGCAATTTACACCTTTCTGAATCCCAGTTACGATTATTTTCGTTCTTTCTGAAATCGGAATCATCCAAATAAAAAATTCCCGCGCGAAACAAAACAGGATGGTTTCGCGCGGGAATTACACCGGAAAGGTGGTTTAAAAACTCAAGGGGTCTTTCCAGCGGCATTGGTAAACTCAATCACAATTTCGGCGCAGACGTTTCAGGCGCAGGTGGCGGTGTTTCTTCTTCAGGAGTAACTGGTGTTACATTTTCTGGCAGTGGCGCTGTTGCACCAGGCACTTGCTCGATGATCTCGCTGCCGGTTTCTTTCAGCTGCCCCGTTTTTTCGAGCTCCGCTTTTTTAGCGGCTGCTGCTTCTTCCGCCGCTGCGTCATACATCGACTGTTTAGTGGCAAGACCGGTATAAAAACTTTTCGTTGTGATGATCACCGCGCCTCCGGTAAGATCACCATATGCTGCGGGAATTCCACCAGAAAGAACCGTAATCTGGCCGATCGCGATTCCAGGAACACCGGCGCCTGCATACATTTTTTCACCGTCAACATAAGTGGTCGTCGCCGTTTCGCGTGAGCCGCGCATAATCAATCCGCCGTTTTTTCCTTCGCTGCAGGAAGAATTGGTGGCAGTCACCATATCGGTAATGTTTCCGCGGTCAACCGCCATGCGTTTCACCATGCCGGCGTCGATGTTGGTAAGCGTGGTATATTCTTTATCCACCGGACTGCTTGATGCATAAATTATGACCATTCCGTCAGTGTCATTCACAGCTAACTGCATCGGGTAATCAGCGTAAGCAGTCTGGCCGGCATGAACAACGATTCCTTTTTTGACAAATCGTTTATAGGTCATCATATGCGCCTCCACTTCGTACGTACCGGGCGACAATGCGCGGAAAGTATAAATGCCGTTTTGATCAGTTTCGCCGATGACCATTGGTCCGCCGGCAAGAATACGGACGCGGGCACCCGTCATGGGCACATTTTGTTCATCATACACCGTGACTTTCAGATCACCGCTGCTCTGGTCCTGGGCTGCTATTCCCACCGGGAAAACGATGGTCAGCGCAAGCAGGAAACTTTTTACGATACGATACATAGGTATTGGTTTTAGATAAATAATTCGTGCTCACCAATAAGAACGCAATTGCTGAATCGATTCCACACAACAATCAGAATTTTGAATAATTTTGTGTACGGGTTTTGACAACTGGCCGGCTTTGATTAATAACCGGCGTTTTATCTTTTAACGAAACTTGCCGCATGATTAAGGCTACCCCTATCGCTACGGGAAAATCTACTATCTGGCTTGACCACGAAGGAATTCTTCATCTGGTCCTGGAAGAGGGCGCGGAAATAGATCTCGAAGAGTGCGAACGTTGTTTCAAAATTTACAGGGAGCTGGGTTGTGAAGAAAACAAGGTTCCTCAGCTGATTGACGGACGTTCCGCTTTTAATATCACCTCGGCGGCCCGGGATTATGCGGCGGAACAGGGCAAAAAAGTTTTCATCGCCAGCGCCATCATCAGTGATTCGCTACCGACCCGGATGCTTGTCAATTTTTTCAATGCTTTTTATCCGAAAAAAGGCGTTCCTTTTAAAATGTTCTCAGGGGAAAATGAGGCGATCGCCTGGTTACGGACCATTCGGGATAAAGGCTTAAAATGACCGCGGGAATTCATTGGCATTGTCAGTTTGCCATAGATGAATCCACTGAAATTCCTTCTCTTACAGATTTTCCCCCACGAACGGGTTAGTCTTTTTCTCATACCCCGTTGTAGTTGGCGCGCCGTGACCGGGATATACCTGAACATCATCGGGCAGGGTATAAAGTTTTTCGCGGATGGAGGCTGCCAGCGTTTCAAAATTACCGCCAGGCAGATCCGACCGCCCAATGCTTCCCTGGAATAATACATCACCGGCAATCACGAATTTCTGCGCTGCATTATAAAAGGAAATGCTGCCGGGGGAATGTCCGGGCGTAAAAAGCACGCGCAGCACCGCGTTCCCGAACTTCACTTCATCTCCTTCCTGTAACCAGGCCACCGGATCCGGCTGTGGTCCGCCCGGGAAACCATACATTTTGCAAACCTGTGGATAAGACTGAAGCACCCCGAGATCGTCACGGTGCATTTCGAGCCCGGTCTTCCAATGCGTTGCTACAAAATAATTTCCAAAAACATGGTCCACATGGCAATGCGTATTGAGCAGCTTTACCGGGCGCAGCTTGTTTTCAGTGATGTATGCCTCCAACTCTTTCTCCTCTTCCGCAATATGACAGCCGGGGTCAATGATCACACATTCGCCGGTTTCATCCGACAGCACATAGGTATTCTCATAAAAAGGATTGAACGTAAATGTTTTAATTGTGATCATGCCACAAAATTGCACAATTCCCGGCGGTGGCGATTCCGTGTGGCAGAATGGCCGTGGATGTTTCGCCCCGTCAATAACACTGGGCCGGTTTCAAAATCAACCTGTTTCATGTAAAACTAAACCGGGTTTTTTCTTACCTTTAAAGTCCGGCTATTCCGGAGGAAACCTGATCCACACCAGGTTTCCGGCGCATATTGAAATTATAGTTAATCGTTAACAAGGCATGAACTGGAATTTTTTCTTTCTCCGCAGGTGTGGATTCTTCCTCGGATTGTTTCTTCCACTTGTTTCCTTCGCGCAGTTTTACAGCGGCTCACAGACTGAATTCGGACAAAACCGCGTTCAGTACCAGGATTTCAAATGGAACTATTTTAAGTTCGAAAAGTACGATGTGTACTTCAATACCGGTGGAACCGAACTGGCGATTTATACCGCAAAAGCCGCGCGGAAACACATTGCCGAAATTGAAAAATTCTTCGATTATACGCTTGACGACCGTATCCAGTTCATCGTTTACAACAAGCTGGAAGATTTCAAGCAGAGCAACATCGGGCTTACGCCGGACGATGGCTCCAATGTGGGCGGCGTAACCCGGATCGTCGGCCGGAAAGTTTTTGTTTTTTTCGAAGGTGATCACGTTTCACTGGAGGAGCAGATCCGCGCCGGCATTGCGGAAGTGCTCGTCAACCAGATGATGTATAGTGGAAATGTCCGCGACATGGTCAAAAATTCCGCGCTGCTCGCGTTGCCGGAATGGTATGTGCGCGGACTGGTGTCGTATGTTGCCAAAGGATGGAACAGCGATATTGACAACCGCGTGCGCGACGGGATGATGAGCGGCCGTTACAAGAAATTCAATCATCTCACTGGAACGGATGCGCTTTACGCCGGCCACGCCATCTGGTATTACATCGCCGAAAAATACAGCCCGGCTGTAATTCCCAATATTCTTTACATGACCAAGGTGAGCAGGAATGTGGAAAGCTCTTTCCTATTTGTGCTTGGCGTAAACATGCGTGTGCTG
>DATDOQ010000098.1:0-2511 GCA_035293205.1 Bacteroidia bacterium | reverse complement strand
TCATTGGAAACTGCTTTTCAAGCTCTGAATGGCAAAAAAACTATGCCATATTTGTTAGATAAAAACAGACCTCCCTGATGGTTTGAAATCCGGAGGTAAGCTGGGAATTTCAGGAAGTGCATAGTTAAGAATTTCGCGCTCAATACAGGCTAATATTCCTCACTTAATTAGTGAATATTGGCAGTCAGGCTTCCTGTTTTCGATAAATGGCACTGATTTTCAGACGAATGGACGGCTGTTGTTTATTGACTATTAAAAGCAGCACAGGCGGACAATCAGCATCAGTTTCCCGGCGCATGATCCTTCTAAAAGATGTATCTCTTGGTTGATCTTTGTTGTAAATACAGCGGGGAAGGACTTTCATTTTTTCGAAAACACTTGCACCGAAAGTATAATCCATTATCTTTGCAATCCCAAAAATCAGATAAGTAATGAAACGCACGTTCCAGCCTTCAAAACGTAAAAGGAAGAATAAACACGGTTTTCGCGATCGCATGTCCACACCGAATGGACGGCGCGTGGTAGCTGCGCGTCGCAAACGCGGCCGTAAAAAGCTGACGGTTTCCGATGAAAAAACGCATAAATAATTTCTTGTAAGCAAACACCACCACCATAGTTTTTTATCGCCTGGTCGCTTCGACCGGGCTTTTTTTATTCCGTTAACTCACTGCTTCAGGTAGCTCCGCCGCCTGCTTTTCACCGAATCTTTCTTCAATCCGGGCGAACATGTCTTCTTCATGCCTGCTCATCATTTTCACCATGTCGATGGCATAAACAAGGGAAATTATTCCAAATGCGGAACCAAGCATCGCGAAAAAGCTGGTTTCCTCCTCCACTTTAAAATGCGCCATGAATGCAAATCCAGCCAAAATGAAAAATGACCACGCGATGATCAGACTTCTGCTGGTTTTTGGATCAGGAGGCGCGTCGTTCTCCTGAAGTACCAAAGGCAAAGTCCGGCTGATCTCTGATAGCATTGCATACGGCAGGTAAAAATTTGCCAGCGGAATGATCCAGCCACCAATGGCCATATCGGGGCCAAAGGTTAATCCGGTCACATTCATGTTATGCAGGTTATTATAGGACCGGCGCATCCAGATCATGAACACCAAAACCGTAACGGCAAAAGTGGGAAGGATGATCATCAATAGCCGGTCGACCCAAAGGTTTGCGTGCAAAAGTGAAATGCCGGGAATGCCGGGATCAGGCCGGGCCCATAAATAACAATACCCTGCTCCGTATAAAAAAACAAAAAGCAGCAGTAAAAAACAAAGCAACCGGAGCAGATTAGCACGTTCTTTATTTTCGACCACCTCTCCAACCAGGTATTGACCAGAAGGTTGGAGCATTCCGTACCCACCCTGAAAGGTGGAACTGAAAGGATTCTGAACCAGATTCGGCGGTACGAAGTACGGTTGATTCAGATAATCATTTCCCGCGGCAGCTATTTCCCGGTTGTATTTAGCGGAAGCGCGCGTCAGCATTTCCTCTTCGATCCGCCCAAATTTTTTGACCATCCGGGCGCCTGCAATTGCCGAGAAGATCAGAAAAAGAAATGTCAGGAAAGAGAAAAAGAAACCGACTTCGATGAAAGAATTCCGCGAAAACACCCACGAAATGACAGATGCGATAACCGCAATGATATAGGTCGTCCACCAGTTTGAAACCGCTGAAGGCTTTTGTCCTTCAAAATCTTCTTCGCGGAATGCAGCTTCTGTTTTCATCCATGTTTCGCGCGCAATGGTATAGGGCACAAACAAGTTCATGATCGGAATGAACCATGCGCCCACCACCCAGCCTTCCGCATACTCAAGGGCAATTCCGGCACGGTGAAGATTTGCATAAGCGCGGAGCATCCACAAAACGTAAAAAACAAACAGCGCCAATTGCGATGCGACGACCAGCAGTGAATAACTTCCTACAACCAATATGGCGGTGGTGGTTGGATTTCCATGCGGTTTGTCTGCAAGAAAAAGACTCAGGTAGATCACCGCGTGAAACAGCTGGATGACTGCAACAATGCGGAAGAGAAGGATCGCATGCCGCGCCCGCTGCTGGTTAGGCCGGATATACAAATGCGGGGGCAGATAAAAAGATGTTGTCTGCAAATTGTTAAGTTATTGATTTCAATGGCCAGATACCATCCGTTCAAATATTTTGAGATTGTGAATAAGCAATGATAGGATATTTAAATGATCCGCGATTTCATGAAGGTAAAAATGACCAGTACTGTTTGAATAAGATGTTTTCTAGCAGTGAAGCATGATATATTATCATTCCGGGTCGATAGGGTCCCTGGCAGGGGAGTTTTCAACATGACCTGAAAAAAATTTGAAGCGCAGAGGCTCCCAAAGCCCTAACTTCGCATGATTTTTAACCACCATGCCTAAAGATCCCAGCATTAAGTCAGTACTTATTATCGGCAGCGGACCGATCATCATCGGCCAGGCCTGTGAATTCGATTATTCAGGCTCGCAGGCTGCCCGCGCCCTGCGGCAGGAAGGAATTGAG
>DATDOQ010000097.1:0-3179 GCA_035293205.1 Bacteroidia bacterium | reverse complement strand
ATCACCAAAAATTGTCCAGGTATCCGTCATTTCATCACCTGCGCTGCCATAGGAGTCATTCATCTTCATGCAGCCGTTCATGGCAATTCCACCGAAAGTCCTGCGGATATTTCCTGAAACCGTTTCGGCAAGAATAGCATTCATTTCATCCTGGCCTTCCATTGGCGGATTCCAACTCTGGTTGATCGTTGACATGATGGTGGTGACTGCTCCGGTTGGTTCCTGCGTAGTGGTATTTATCGCGCGCAGCCAGCTTTCCGCGAAACAAGTGCTGTATGTGAAATCTCCATTCACACAGGCAACTGAAAAAATGAATGGCCATTTATGCGTATTCGTCAACGCATTCACATCATTGTTTGAAAATCCGGTCGTTGTAAATGCCTGCGTTGAACCATGCCCGGTGTAATTAATGAGTCCAAGGCCTGCATTGACAGGAACACTTACATCCGTTGCACCCGGACTGCCCGGCGCATCATTTCCTCCCTGAGAACCATCATAAACCTCCAGGAAAGTATTATAATTATATGTCAGGAGCAGGTTCCCTATATTCCGTTCATGCTCGTAATCCATTTCATTGTCATCACCCGGTCCCTGGTTAGAACCGATGCCCATGCAGGTTTCGTAAAATGTTCCTGCAAGCGGAGCGCGCTCATATTCAAGCGTACGGGTTACCATTGTTGTAACGTGTGAGCTGGTTTCCGCGGAAAACCGGCCGATCAGCAATTCCGGGTAGGAATCCGCGCCGGAAATAAAGGCGTAATCATTGTCGGAAGGACCTGCAGTAGTCTGGGAAGATGTAACCTCCGCATGATCACCGACAAGCAGCACAAAAGCAAGATTATTGGAGTTGTAATAGTTTGCAACATAGTTTTTAATGTTGGTCGCCGAATTTCCAACTGTGGCAACATCCACCATCGTGGTAATAATGCCTTTCCGGTTTTTCCACGCAACGAAGCTCTGCATGGCAGGCATGAATGGTCCGTGACAGATGATCAGCATTTCTCCCTGGTCTATCAACGGTGTATAACGCGTATCATCCTGCGGATTATAATTCAGGAAATGTGAACGGTAAGTATGGTCATATTCCGCTACGATCGGACGTTCGATGCGTTGAAATTCATTGAGGCCAGATCCGCCGGTTGCGGTCACTTTAATGACCAGCTCATCATAAACCCGCAGCACTTTGGTAACCGGATTGTATTGGAAGGGAATCGCGTGAATCGCCTGGCCGCGGTAATCGCGCAGGATATAGGGTGATCCCGGATTAACAGCGGATGCCGGGTAAAAAGAATTCACACCATATTGCTCACCATAGGTATAAGGGACAAGCGAAGGATCCTGGTTGCGGTAAAGATTTCCTTTCGATGGCGCCACTTCAACATTTTGAATATCATGCCAGGTGGATGAAACAATTTCTACGCTTGTATTTCCCACATCCGGAATAATAACGGATGCTGTCAGCTGCGGAAGATCAGGCGCGCCTGCTTTAAGAATGGGAGTTCCTTCTCCAACGGAAATAATAACTGCCGGTCCCTGTGGGGTGATCACATCTGTTTGCACCATTGGACCCGGAACAAACCGGATCACAGAGGAACGCTCATCACCGGAAACAAGCTGAATGCTGGTTGTTGTCCGGGTTTGCGCATAAGCAGCTACCGCCACGAATGTTGCGGTGATCAGGGTAAAGATTTTTTTCATGAAGATGGTTTGAAATAGTGTATCAAGGTCCGGATTTTTCTGCAATTCATCAAATAAAAATCATTAATTCCCATCGAAATTGCAATTGCAACGGTTGTTCTGGTTTTGCAATACAAGAAGCGGCATCAAATGGCTAACTTTACACGTTTTTTAACCTTTTTTGCCCTATGAATGCTGCCTATCTCGCTGAAGGAGTCCGGACACCAGTCGGTAATTTTGCCGGCGCGCTTTCAACTATACGTCCGGACGATCTTGCAGCGCATGTGATCCGCGAACTGATTGAAAAAATTCCACAATTAGATGCGACGCAGATCAACGATGTGGTGTTGGGCTGCGCCAACCAGGCAGGTGAAGACAATCGCAACGTAGCGCGCATGGCGTTGCTGCTTGCGGGCTTACCGGTAACTGTGCCCGGTGAAACAATCAACCGTTTATGCGCTTCCGGACTTTCGGCGGCGATGGCCGGGGCACGCGCCATTCAATGCGGTGATGCGGAAATAATAATTGCCGGTGGCGTAGAAAACATGACGCGTGGGCCATTTGTAATGTCTAAAACTTCTACTCCATTCGGCCGGGACGCGCAGCTATATGATACCAGTTTCGGATGGCGGTTTGTGAACCCGCTCATGAAAGAGCGTTACGGTTCCGACGCGATGGGAGAAACCGCGGAAAATGTCGCAACGCGGGAAAAAATTTCTCGGGAAGACCAGGATAAATTCGCCGCGTGGTCGCAACAGAAAGCCGCGGCTGCACGTGAACGCGGACGCTTTAAAAAAGAAATTGTGCCGGTGCCCGTTCCGCAGCGGAAAGGAGATGCGCTGCTGTTTGAACAGGATGAGTTTATGAAACCTGCGACAACTTTTGAAGCGCTGTCAAAACTGAAACCGGCGTTCCGGAAAGACGGAACTGTTACCGCGGGAAATTCTTCCGGACTTAATGACGGAGCGGCGGCTTTACTCCTCGCTTCAGAAAATGCGCTGAAAAAAAACAATCTCCGTCCTCTCGCCCGATTCGTTTCCATGGGCGTCATCGGCGTTGAGCCGCGCTTTATGGGACTGGGACCTGTGGAAGCTGCGAATATCGCTTTGAAAAAAGCGGGACTGCTTTGGAAAGACATTGATATTATTGAATTGAATGAAGCATTCGCCGCCCAGGTGCTGGCGTGTCTGCGCGCGTGGGGAATTGCCGATAATGACCCGCGCGTCAACCCGAACGGCGGAGCCATCGCGTTGGGCCACCCGCTGGGCATGAGCGGGGCAAGAATTCTGAACACAGCCGCCATTGAGCTGCAGGAACAGAAAAAACGTTACGCGCTGGTTACCATGTGCATTGGTGTGGGCCAGGGATATGCGGTAATAATTGAACGCGTATAGCGAAAAACCCTACCTGAATAGTTCAAAACTTAGTATTCTTTCGTAACTTTCACCTACCCCCATGTTACGGCTAACCCGCCTTTCATTACTTTTTTTATTTGTCTTTGC
>DATDOQ010000096.1:0-10589 GCA_035293205.1 Bacteroidia bacterium | reverse complement strand
AAAATCTTTTAAAATTTTAATCAGAAATACGAGATAGTCCGGGCGGATTTTTAGTTGACCCAACGCAGCTGCAAGAGTCCTGGGAAGTCCCCCGCTTCCCGGGCTTTGTGGCATCTTACCAAAAAAAAATGTTTTGCTCTTCCCATCTTGTATGTCAGTCATGAGTTAGCGCAAACGGAAGCGACGACGAAAGTATAAACTGATATCCGTCATATAAAAGTACAATCCTGGTCATATAAGTAGCAGGCGTTCCGCGATATGTTTGTCGGGCAATTAGAAACGCCTGCCTATGAAACCCGCATTACTACTCAACGCTCTACTCCTATGCTTACTAGCTGGTGCCGCTTATGGTGCACAGATGAAGAACATAGTTTATGTTGGCAGCTGGACAAACCCCCTGACCTGGTCTGGTCTCCGCGCCCCGCAAAACAATGATACGCTGACGATCACAGCCGATTCGGCGGTGGTAATTGATGGCATTAATGGCATTACCTACTCAAATCTTTGCGTCAAGGTTTACGGTGCGTTGGGATTTCAAAATAACCAGAAATTAAATATGTGCCCCGGCTCGGTAAGCCTGATTTCTTCCGGCTTTCTTATAGGAGGCAATAGCGGAACAAGAATCATAGAATGTGGCAACACCGTTTGGAGCGGACCAGGCCCAACAAGTGGTGGTGGCAATTATGGAAACAGCACACTTCCTGTTGAGCTTGTATCATTCACAGCTACTCAGGCCGGCGAAAGTGTCGAAGTTTCCTGGACTACCGCATCAGAAATCAATAACAGCCATTTCACTGTTTTCCGTAGCGAAGACGGAGTAACATTTGAAGAGCTTGGCCGCGTAACCGGAAATGGCTCTACAACGCAACTTAGCAATTATGTTTTCCAGGATGATGCGCCTGCAAACGGCACCAGCTATTACAGGCTGACACAAACCGACTTTAATGGACTTCAGGAAACACTCAAGCTTACCGCAGTTGATTTTTCATCTGTGATCCCTGAAGGTGTCCTCACCGTTTTTCCAAATCCCTGCCAGGGAAAATTTACAGTGAACCTTTCTGCATCCGCAGAAGACGAAAGTGTAGCAACGCTTGAACTGCTGAATACTGCGGGTATGGTTGTTTACACCGCTGTTGCAGAACGGAACGCGCAGGGCGGTTACACCCTCGAAATAAACGCGGATAACAATCTTGCTCCGGGAAACTATTTCGCGCGCAGCTTGTCAGCAAAAACTGTTCTCCAGCAAAGGGTTGTGATAAAATGAACTACCCAATCAAAAATTTATTAATCTGAATTACGAGATAGTCCGGGCGGATTTTTAAGTTGGCCCAACGCAGCTGCAATAGTCCTGGGAAGTCCCCCGCTTCCCGGGCTTTGTGGTCTCGGTCAAAAAATAGTTTTTGGATTTAACTGCTTGTATGCCGGCCATTTATAATTCATTAGCCTCGGATTATCGACCTTTTAAAAGCCAGATAATGAATTAATTGTCAATTAGTTCAAAACTTCTCATAGCTTTGCGGCCCCCCATCCCCCTAAAGCATGACTCCCACAAAGCGAATTTCCCTTCTTTTCTTCCTTACAATTTGTTCATTCCCGCTTTTTTCCAGTCAAATGACTGTAGTCGTATCGGCTGATTCGCTTTGGACCAATCCTTTGTCGTGGTCGCTGAATCGCGCACCCACGCACAATGATACGCTGAACATCCCTCTAGGCAGCAAAATTAAAGTGAACGTGAATTGGCCTACCGAGTACCAGAATATGCGTGTTAACGTATCGGGTATCTTATGGTTTGAAAATGGAATGAAGCTGAATATGTGCCCGGGCTCAGTTTATGTAAGTCCCACAGGAATGCTTGCCGGCGAAAACAGTGGATCAAAAATTAATGAGTGTGGTCAGACCGTTTGGAATGGCCCCGGCCCGGATTATGGCGGTGCGAGTGGCACCACTTATGGCAACACGCTATTACCTGTTGAATTATTTGCATTTTCAGCGGTGCAAAAGGGAGACGGAATCCTGATGGCCTGGTCCACGGCGTCTGAAACCAATAGCAGTCATTTCACGGTTTCCCGCAGCATTAACGGGATAATATTCGAAGATCTCGTTCGCCTTACAGGAAACGGCACCACAACACAACCCCACCATTACGCTTTCCAGGATGATGCACCTGCTGATGGAACAAATTATTACCGGCTCAAACAAACGGATTTTAATGGTCAAGAGGAAACATTTGATCTGGTAGCTGTGAATTTCGTTGCATCGGCTCCGTTAGCAGTACTAAGCGTTTACCCGAACCCGGTAAATGGAGATTTTACGGTGTCCCTTACGAATTGTCCTGCGGAGGCCGGATTTATGACGCTTGAAATACTGGACGCAACAGGCCGCATTGTTTACACCGCAGCCCCTGAACGTGATCCCCAAGGCGGTTTCATTTTGAGAATTAATCCCGAAACACCCCTGAATCCGGGTCTTTACCTGGTGCAGTGCCGCTCCGCAAAGGCAGTTTATCAGCAGAAACTCATGGTCCGCAATTGAACCGGCGTAATTCAGTCCGCACTGGAGTGAAAAGCGATGGCCAGGACCAAATCAACACCACCTAATTCTTCCCTTGTTATCTGTTATTCAGCGCATTATATTGATGCTTCCGGTTTCTGGAAACAAATAATTAAAAAAATATATATCTGGCCTTAAAAATAAGCCTGTAACCTGAACAATTCTAAGCACTTACACGTATAACAATGTGCTGCCCGAATTGACTTGCAGGTATGCGTTTTTTTATTAGCTTTGTTTTTCGGATAAAATCATAATCTGATGGAAATCATTACAATTCGCCGGGGTCTTAGTCTCATTTTTTGTTTGTTATCCTTAAGCGCATTCAGCACAAGGATGACATCCATTGCTAATAATGGCAATTGGAGTGATCCCACAACCTGGTCCGGACTTCGTGTGCCAGCTAATAATGACACCTTAAGCATAACAGTAGGGCTGTTGGTGAGGGTTGATATTCAAACCCCGGAGTACGCGAATTTTCACCTCATCGTGGATGGGGAACTCAGCTTTGATGTAGGACAAAAAATATACATGTGCCCGGGTTCGGTTTACCTTTCTCCTACCGGCAAGTTCTCTGATGGAAATCCCGGTTCTAAGATTATCGACTGCGGCAATACAGTGTGGAGCGGTCCCGGCCCTACAACATCTTCAGATGGCACTACTTTCGGCAATACAACGCTTCCCGTGGTTCTCATTTCATTTGCCGGCGAACAGTTGGGCGAAAGCGTGGAAATCTCGTGGATTACCGCATCCGAGTCGAACTGCAGTCATTTCACGGTTTCCCGCAGCGTCGATGGCCTCCCATTCGAAAATATTGTGCGCCTTACGGGTAGTGGTACCACATCACAACCACGTCATTATGTTTTTCAGGATGATGCGCCGGTGACCGGGACTAATTACTACAAGCTTACACAAACAGATTTTGACGGTGTTTCAGAAACATTTGAAATAATTGCCGTGAAATATTCTCCCTCAGTTCCCAAAGGTGTTCTCACATTTTACCCGAACCCCGGTTATGGAAACTGTACGATAACGCTTACGGATGCCCCCGCAAATGGCGGCACGACCACGCTCGAAATCCTGGACGCCACCGGGCAGATCGTTTATACGATGTCGCCGGAATTGAATTCAAAAGGCGGTTTCACCGTGACGATAAATGCTGACAACAACCTGAAGCCGGGCGTCTACATTGTGCGCAGCCGGTCCGCGAATGCGGTCTATCAGCAAAAGGCCGTCATTAAATGATCCGGATTTTTACTGGATTAATCCTTATTTTATTTCTTTCCTGTTCCGGGGATAAAAATGGCCCGGCAGATTCCCTTTCTTCCAAATCTGCTGCTGCGCTGCGGGATGACTCTGCAACTGTTTTTCTTTTACCGGCGCCCCTGCAGGTAGCCACGCTCATGCGGCAACATTGCAAAGTGGCCGAGCCCGGGATATTATCGCAGGATACTGTTTCTGTTTCCACCTACGAAACCAGCTATACACGCGCCCTCAACCTTGGCATCTGCATAACGGATATCGGTTATTCCGCGTTTTATAACGACCGGCAAACGGCATTGAATTATTTAGCCCGCGCCGAACAGCTAATGCGCGAATTACACCTCGAAAATCTAGTATCATCTCTCAGCAAACGTATCAGCAGCAATATTGATAAGCCAGATTCACTGAGCAAGATCCTGCTTACACTTTACAATGACGCCCAAAAACAGCTGAATGAAAACGGGAATGAAAAGATTGCTTTTTATATTTCTTCCGGCTCTTTTCTGGAGGGTCTTGCCATTACATTTTCAAGTAAATGCCTGCCGGATACGCCCATTTACGGCCCACTGCTGGTACAGCAAAAAAAATGGCTGGATCAGTTAACGGAGGCAGTCACCTACCTGGCACCGGACAAAGAAAGCCAGGACCTGTACAACACTTTTTTTACATTGCAGCATTTTTTTAAGCCGGCAAAAGTAGAAAAGCACCAGTTGGTCTTCATCCCTTCGGATAGCTTTCTAAAATTAAGAACCAAAATCGTTCAGCTGCGCGATGATGTAGTGAAGGGATAAGTTGTTTAATACAACAACAGCTTTGGTCCGACCTTCCGCCTTTGCTCAAATCTCTTTTCCCGAATCGAATTTTCAAATTACATTTTAATCCGTGTTAATCCGTGTAATCCGCGGCTGTAATCCCTGCCGGCCGCCGCGAGACCTGTGCGCAGGCAGGCTGGCGTGGCTAAAACGGCACAAAGATGGTAGCCACGAAGGCATTAAGAACACGAAGCAAAGACACTAAGATGTTTGCTTCATTCTATCACTAATCGCAACCAGTAATTCGTGTAAATCCGCGGCTGTAATCCGTGGCAATAATCCGTGTAATTCGCGTAATCCGCGGCTGTAATCCCTGCCTGCCGCCGCGAGGCCCTGTGCGCAGGCAGGAAGGCGTGGCTACTAAAGGGACCGTCCCGCCTTTTTTGAAAAGCGGGACGGTAGCACACCCACTGGATTGTTATATCCAGACACCAGATTTTAAATATTTTTCAAAACCTCATTCGGTTCTTTTTTCTCTTTTATTTATCACCAGCTCGGGCACATACCCGGGCGGTATTTTTTGCTCATCGGCTTGCAGGTGAATTGCCATCCGAATGACAGCTCATGCGCGCCGGCTGTTGCATTGGTAAGCTTTGAGATCGTTACATCGTAGCTGTAGCCGATCCGCGCGCTGCCTGCTTCAATGCCAAGCAGGACGATAAAGCTGTCGTTACCGCGATACCATAATCCACCCACGATGGATTCTTTTTTTACATACAAGCCCAGGTTCAGCTGCTGAAAATCGCCCTGTACCTGATAAAGAATATTGGGAGAGATATACGATTCCGGCTGCCTGCTATGCTTGTCGAAGCGGATAATTCCTCCCGCATGCGCAGTGTATTTGCGGGGGAGAATGCTTGTGCCTCCTAAAAACGATTCGTTCGGTTCAAAAATATGATGGACAGCAACGCCTGCAAAAAAGCGATCCGAATTCAGGGCAAGACCTGCCGCCATATCGAAATTCCCTGCTTTGTCCAATCCCTGCGCTTCACCTGTGTTAAAAATAAATCCTTTATGGGAATCAATTTCGTCTCCGAAATGAAGCTTGCTCCAGTTAACTGCTTTCTGCCAGTAACCTGCCTGCAGCGCCGCAGAAATGGAAGCCCGGGGACCTAATTTTATATAAGGTGCGTAGATTAAGCCAACGCCCGTTGTATTCAAAGTTCCCTGGGCGGCACGGTCATTAACGAAAACAAGTCCGATGCCACCTTTGATCTTTTGGGCGAGCTGGTCATAAGACGCAGCAACGCTCGAATAGGTCCCTGTAATTCCTGGCCATTGCATCCGGTAGCTCATACTAATGCGTGGACATATCCGGTTACCGGCAAGGGCGGGGTTCAGATAAAGCGGGCTGGCATAAAATTGCGTCAGCTCCGGATCCTGTGCTTTCAGATCGACCGCTGAAGCGCCCAAAAACGCTGCAAGAATCAATTTTTTGTACAGGTGCTTCATTGGAATGTGCCTTTCTGGTGCGTTGCTGTGTAAAAGACGCTGACTTGTCCCTGGGGTTGCCTCAAAAAATCGAAAAAAAATTAAGTGGCTTGGTTGCCGGGGCGAATTTTAGCTGACGGAAAGGGAAGTTGTGGAGAAAAAACAGGTGCATTACCCATTAAAAAACCCCGCGGTTATCCGACGGGGGCGAGGAAAAGCGCTCCGATAGCAATCGGAGCGATAGCAATCGGAGCGATAGCCATCGGAGCGGTAACTGACAGCAGCTGGCCTCTGAAATCAATCTTCGTTAAAGCCACGGTTTCCATCATCCGTAGGAATTCCATTATTATTGGATGCGGAGTCAAACGGGAAGGTTAAATTTTTCTTTTCTCCCCAGACTTTGCCTGAATCCCGTGTGATTTCGACCTTTTTCACTGTTCCGTCCTCAAGGTCATAATATACGTGTGGGGTCGGATCGCCCTTATATTTCGCCAGTATTTCCTTGTCCTCTTTGGTGGCTTTAATAAATCCCTTCGCCCGGTCGATCTGATCGCCGAACAACAGAGGCCCCTGCGGTTTGTCTTTTGCACTTTTTTGTTCGGTAGACTTGAAAGCAAATCCGACTTCCGGAAGCGCGGTAGCTGAACTGCCATTTGAACCGGCAACTTCAGAATTTTCCTGTACCGGGGCCGGTTGAAGTTCGTTCTGTGGCTGAAGCGCATTCTTATACGTCACGGTTTGCGCAACCGGGACCGGAATGGCAGCTTCAACCGGCTTGCCCGAGTGATTAGCGACAGCATAACCAAGAATGGAAAGTCCGGCAACGCCCAAACCTGCAAGCAGCGTATTGAGCGAAAACCTCCAGTGAAAACGGGAAGTTTTGGGGAGCTTATCCAGAGAACGGCTCATGGCGTTCCATTCGGCTCCGTTATATGGAACCTCGTAGTCGCTCAGCCGATTCTGTACAGCCCGGAAGAGCTTGTCATCGTGTAAATGTCCGTTCTCCATCGAGTTTTTTTATCAGGTTGAACAAGTTTTTCTTTAGCTGAAAGCGGGCCTTTGCCAGGTTCGATTTGGATGTTCCTTCACTGATGTTGAGCTGTTCGGCAATTTCTTTATGTGAGAAATTTTCCAAAACATACAGGTTGAAGACGGTCCGGTAAGCAGGACTCAGCTGCTGCACCGCTGCAAGAATCTGCTCTTCTGAGAGATCCAGCAAATTATTGTCTTCATCCAGCTCATCACCCAGATCGGGAATTTCTCCCTCGCGCGCATAGACGGTTGACACAATCATATACTCATGCTTATTGCGCCGCAGGTGATCCACCGCTGTGTTTACGACAATTCGTCTGATCCATCCCTCGAAAGATCCTTTTCCTTCAAAGTTCCGGATAGACGTAAACACTTTAATAAATCCCTCCTGCAACATATCGCTCGCTTCGTCGCGGTTACGGGCATAACGGAGGCTGACCCCCATCATTTTTCCGTAAAACCGCTTGTAAAGCGCTTCCTGACAGGAACGGTCCTGCCTGATACATCCTGCTATAAGCTCATGATCCGTCATCTCGCGGCTAAATGTCCGCATTCTTTTACGTTTTAAAGACGTACAAAGGTTGCGGAAGTTGCCTCTGCACGACTCAATTATTAATGCTGCATTAGTACTTTTTGGCTGGGAAAGAAATCGCTGGAGAAAGGCAGGATATAAAACGTAAATCGCTTATTCGCCGCCGTCTGCACCGCTAATCCACATCAATCAGGAGAACAGCCGCCTAAAATTACTCAATTATCTATTTATAAAATCATTGCCCCCGAAATGGCAGGTGTTAAAAATTCAGCTAATCCCAAGTGCGGTCAGGCACAGGCCGGCGGCTTCCTGTTCAGCCCGCTTTTTTGAAAGATGGTGGCTCTTTCCATACGCAACCCCGTCAATGGTTACTTCGATCAGATACAGTTTATTTGCACCAATACCCGTTTCTTCTTTCAGATTGAACTTTAATTCCTTCCGGTATTTCTGCGCCCATTCGATTAGCCTGCTTTTGTAATCATGATCAGTCGCCTCGATTTCATCAATGTCAAGATGGTAGCGCAAAATCGTTTCATTGATGTACTGCGCGGTAAAAACGTAGCCTTTGTCGAGATAAATTGCGCCAAGCAGGGCTTCAAAGACATCACCTGAGATGGAGTTGGCTTTCCCGGCAAGGCCGGATTCCGCCTGGATAAACGCTTCAACGCCGAATTTCTGGGCCAGCTTTCCAAGCTGCTGCCGGCTCACGATCCGCGAACGCAGCTTGGTCAGAAATCCTTCATCCCGGTAAGGAAATTTTTTAAAAAGATAATCGGCAATGACAGCGCTTAAAATGGCATCTCCGAGAAATTCCAGGCGCTCGTAGCTTTCTTTCGGTCCTGCCTTTCCGCGCCCGATGTTTGCGGCGGAACTATGGGTGAAAGCTTTCCGGTAAAGAGAAAGATGTCCCGGTGCAAAACCGAGCAGGTTTTTCAAAGATTGCCTGAATGCCTTATCCGGCCCCGGCAGAAACAGGGCTTTCAATGAGGAGATCACTTTTGCTTTTTAGCTAATGTATTTGCGGACGACCACAGCGGCATTGTGACCGCCGAAGCCGAAGGTGTTGCTGATCGCAGCCCGGATAAGGCGTTTCTGCGCTTTCCCGAACGTGAGATTGAAGCGCGGATCAACTTCCGGATCATCGGTAAAGTGATTGATGGTGGGAGGAACCAGATCATGCTTTACCGCTAAAATTGCAGCCATTGCTTCCACAGCGCCGGCAGCACCGAGCAGGTGGCCTGTCATGGATTTAGTGGCGCTGATATTCATCTTAAACGCGTTTTCCCCGAAAACAGTTTTGATCGCTTTCAGTTCCGCGACATCGCCAAGCGGAGTTGATGTGCCATGCGTATTAATATAATCGATTTCATCCGGTTGCATTTCCGCATCTTCCAGCGCATTCTGCATGACCAGCGCTGCGCCCAATCCTTCCGGGTGTGGAGCTGTAATGTGATACGCATCGGCGCTTAACCCGCCACCGGCAATTTCAGCGTAAATTTTTGCGCCGCGCGCCAGGGCGTGTTCCAGCTCTTCAAGAATTATTGCCGCGCCACCTTCTCCCAGTACAAAGCCGTCGCGGTCATTGTCATAAGGGCGCGAAGCAGTTTCAGGTGAATCATTCCGTGTGCTCATAGCCTGGCAGGCATTGAATCCGCCAATGCCCGCTTCATTAATGGCCGCTTCTGATCCGCCGGCTACAATCGCGTGCGCTTTACCGAGGCGGATATAATTAAAAGCATCGATGAGCGCGTTCGTTGAAGAAGCGCAGGCGGAAACCGTCGTGAAATTGGGGCCGTGAAAACCAAAACGCATCGAGATGTGACCCGAACAGATATCGGCGATCATCTTGGGAATAAAAAATGGATTGAACCGGGGCGTGCCATCGCCTTTTGCAAAAGCGAAACACTCATCCTGGAAAGTTTGCAGTCCGCCTATTCCTGAACCCCAGATCACGCCAACGCGTGTTTTGTCGATGTTGTCCGCATTAATTCCGGAATCGCGCACGGCCTGGTCGGCAGCCGCAATCCCGTAATGGGAATAAGGATCCAGCTTGCGGGCCTCTTTTTTATCGAAATAGTCTTCGGTTTTAAATCCTTTGACCTCGCAGGCGAATTGCGTTTTGAATTTTGAAGGGTCAAAACGGGTGATGCGGGCTGCGCCACTTTTCCCGGCAACCAGATTGTTCCAGTAATCAATTGCTGTATTGCCCAGCGGTGTTACCGCCCCAAGGCCTGTTACCACTACCCGCTTCAGCTGCATACCCGGAATTTTTATTCAGAGCAAGAGCCTATTTCGCGTGCTCCTGGATGTATTTGATTGCTTCACCAACCGTATTGATCTTTTCAGCCTGGTCATCGGGAATGGCGATGTTGAACTCTTTTTCAAATTCCATAATGAGCTCAACTGTATCGAGGGAGTCAGCGCCAAGATCATTGGTGAAGCTCGCTGTTTCTGTCACTTCCTTCTCGTCAACACCAAGTTTGTCAACGATAATGGCTTTCACTTTGGTCGCAATGTCAGACATCTTTAAGCAGTTTTTTAGTTTAAAAGTCGCCTGCAAAGATAGATGGAACGTTAATATAACAAAAACATTTTGCAATTAATTCATTTGGAATGACTTAACGCGTAAAAACGGGCAATATGACAGGTTTTGTCCGGAGCGGAATGAAGCATTCGGATTAACAATAAACCCGTTTATGACTGTTTCAAAAAAGCAATTGTCAAATAAATTTCCTACTACAGCCGGAGTCCCGGCCTGCCCGGCTATTTTTGCGCGGTGAAACGTATTGCCATTTTTGCTTCCGGTAAAGGAACAAATGCTGAAAGACTGATCCGCAATTTTGAGGGACACCGCGATGCGCAGGTTACGCTTGTTGTTTCGAACCGGGCGGATGCCGGTGTGCTGGAGGTTGCAAAAACTTTTGGCGTGGAAACCCTGGTCGTTGACCGGGAAAATTTTTACAACAACAATT
>DATDOQ010000095.1:0-2526 GCA_035293205.1 Bacteroidia bacterium | reverse complement strand
CTGCTTCAGGATATCTGCGGCCGCTTCCCGGACATCCGCCATCCGAATATGCTTTATGTTTAAGGAGAAAAGATGGTTGCAGAGATACTGTACATAATAAGTATGACCCAATGTCCATTCATAAATAAAGGAAAGGCTTTCGGAATCTACGCTTCTCTTGTGTTGTTTGAATATCTTGCTGATAAACGCTTCATATTTTTCCTGCTCAATATAACCCATATGCAGACTGCTGCAACTTGCAAAAAAAGGTCTTTTTGCACTGCTGAAAATCTCATGCATCATCTTTTGATCGCTGCCGCAAAAAACAAATCGGGTGTTTTTTAAATGCTGGATACACGAACGCAGGACGGCCTCCGTATTTTTTTCGGGATATTCAAGCACCTGCTGGAATTCATCAATCGCAAAAACAACTTTTTTGCCCTGTTTATCCAAAAAAGTGAAAAGTTGCTGTATGGTTTTTTCAGTGCGCTTTATTTCACTGGTTTCAAAACTTACCTCAGGCTGGCCTGAAAGCGAATCATAACTGATCACCGGGCTCAGGTGCCTGATGAAATCAATGATCTTTTTTCCTGCAGAGCGGTTTTCAGGAAATTGTTGGTAGATCGCTGTTGCAAGCTGGTTGCTGAATTCTTTTAAGCTGCGGGTGCTTAGAATATCCACATAGATGCAACTGATGCTGCGGCTGTTTTTGTATCCTTCCATTAAATGCTGAATGACGCCGGTTTTTCCCAGTCTTCTGATGGCAAAAAGGGTGGTATTGATGCCGTTTTTAATATGCTTTTGAAGCAATGCGGTCTCTTCCTCCCGGTCGCAAAAATAGCGCGGCCCCCGGTAACCGGTCACAGGGAAAGGATTAAAATCTTTATCCATTCCCAAATGTATGATTTTTTTTTCAAATCATACTTTATGTATAATATATAATGTATGACACATTTTGTATGACACATTTTGTGTGATATGATTTGTGCTATTGAAAGTGGGGGAAAAAGGCATGCACATCAGCCGGCTGCAGCAGTGAAACAGGAAAAATCACGCCGGCATTTAGTGCAAAACGCCGGATTTGGTGCATTCCGGTTGGCCACTTTGTGTTTTTCCACCCTGTTTCCGGAAGGTACCACCGCATTTTGAATAACACGGATGACGGATACACTTGCAGCCCAGGTTTTTCCAAATAATTTGAACAAAAAGCAGGTGATCTTCCGCCCGTTCCTCTTTCAAAAGCCCGGTTACCCCTTTGATCCACCCTAAAGTTCTGAGTTCCCCGCTAAAACCCGTAATTTTACCCCGATGATGAACCTCCTGTTTTTATCAGCCGGAATTTTAATCGGCGTGGCCTTTGCCTGGCTGTATTGGCGCGGCAAAACTATGGCGAACGAAGATCCACGGGTACCGGAACTTGACCGTCAGAATTCGGCACTCGCAGCGGAAGTGAATTATTTGAAAGAGGATTCGAAGCGCCTTCTTGCCGAAAAAGAAATGGAGCGCAAACGGGCGGAACAGCTGGTGCAGGTCGTGCGCGAAGAAAAAGACAGGGAGCTCGCAGCCGATAGGGAACAAATCAACAGGCTCACCGATTTGCTCGCCCGGCGGGAAGCAGAGTTGAAGGGTCTTGACCAGAAGCTGCGCGAGCAGAAAGAAGAGCTTGAAAAGTTGCAGCAGGCATTCACCAAAGAATTTGAAAACCTGGCCAATAAGATTTTTGAAGAGAAATCTAAAAAATTCACCGAGCAGAACAAAACAAATATCGACGGCATGTTGAAGCCGTTGGGCGAAAAATTAAAAGATTTCGAAAAGAAAGTGAATGATGTTTACGTAGCGGATTCAAAAGAACGAGCCACGTTGAAAGAACAACTCTCGCAGCTGCATGTGCTGAACCAGCAGATGAGCAAGGATGCCCAGAACCTGGCCCGCGCACTGAAGGGCGAATCAAAAACGCAGGGCAACTGGGGCGAATTTATTCTTGAAACCGTGCTTCAGAAATCAGGACTGACCAAGGACAGGGAATACCGCACGCAACAATCGTTCAGCAATGAAAACGGCAGCAGGTTTCAGCCCGACGTGATCATCGACCTTCCGGATGAAAAACACCTCGTGATCGATTCTAAAATGTCCCTGCTCGCATACGAACGCTTTTGCAGCAGCGATACGGAAGATGAACGCTTGCTTGCATTAAAAGAGCACACGGCCTCTGTGCGCCGCCACATCAAAGAGCTCAGCGAAAAAAAATACCAGGATCTTTACCAGCTCAACAGCCTCGATTTCGTGCTGCTGTTCATTCCCGTTGAACCGGCTTTTGCAGCAGCCGTGCAAGCAGACGGTGAAATTTTCAATGACGCGTTTTCAAAAAACATCGTGATCGTTTCACCTTCCACGCTGCTTGCAACATTGCGCACGGTGGCAAATATCTGGCGCCAGGAAAACCAGAACCGCAATGTGATGAAGATCGCCGATGAAGCGGCTGCCATGTATGATAAATTCGTGCTGTTCACCGAGTCGATGATCGAAATGGGCAGACGCCTTGACAAC
>DATDOQ010000094.1:0-4110 GCA_035293205.1 Bacteroidia bacterium | reverse complement strand
TCGAATTCGTGCCGGCAGCTCCATTTGCCCTTATTGTTCCCGTGATATTGACAAAATCACCCGTTAAAGTTATTCCACCGCCGCCTGCGCCGCCAACAACAGTAGAACCACCACCACCCGAACCCATGTTGATCGAATCGGTGGATGCATTTTCATAGGTCAGTCCAGGCTGACCCGTCAAGGGTGCATTTGATGCCGGAGGTGGATAGCCCCCCGGCCCGCCTATCCCTGCATAACTGGCTCCACCTGCGCCAAAAGTTCCGGCATTTCCGGTCGATGCAAATCCGCCGCCAGGACCTGAGCCATTGCTGATGCTGGCGCCGCCGAGATGACCTGAGCCATTGCCGTCAAGAATTCCGGCTATGATGATGCGGCGCGCATTAATTACAAACGGTGAGTTCGGACCCACCAGAACTGTAGCGCCCAATGCAATCTCAAACCAGGAAAAATTATTCGTACCGTTTAGCGTTATGGTTCCCGCGCTAACTATTAACCGGGAAGAGGGCGGAAAAGTATTGTCGAAACTGGACCCGGCAGGAGCCGTGGAATTCCCATAAAACATGGTGATCACACGATTGGAGTTCGCTGCCAGCGAGTCAGTTAAAACCCATATTTTTGTTGCCGTGGTATTGATTCCGGATTCAATATAATAGCTGTACTGGGAAAGCCCATTACAGTCTTTCGAAAATCGGAGATCCGCGCCGGTAGCCTGCAACCTTCCCAGCGAAATCAGCGCCTGCGTATTCAAAGTCAATAGAACCTGGTGATTCAACTTCAAAGGTCCCGGATTCTGTACCTGGATAGCGTCTTTATAACCCCATCCGATCATCTGGGCATAAGATTTGGACCCGGCCAATAGAAACAGGAACAAAAACAAAAAGAAAATGCTTGGGAACCTAAGGATACGCCCTAAGTTTACCCGGTTGCGCAAAGAATTGCTCATTCGAGAGGTAATTTTTAGTTCAAATGTTTGCCGAATAATGTGTGCCTGTATTCGTAGTCAAAGATCATTGCGCTTATCAATGAACAATTATCAATGATCAATCATCAATTTCTTCTGACTAAAATACAAATATTTTCCATGGCGGCAAATTATTGGCCAAATTTAGGCTTTAAGAATCTAACTTTGGAGGAAATCAGGTATGGCCACTTTTGGACTCCTAAAATCAATTAACAGGATTATGAAGCAATACCCGGGAGGCGCCATCCAGAAAATGAGTGAGCTGTTTCAGCCGGTCAACGCCCAGGCATATAATTGGCTCATTGAAAAAGGCTACCGGGAGCTGGTGGAGGCTGCCGAATTTATCAAAACCGGTCGCGATCAATCATTCCGCTGGCTGGTCGACCACAAACATTTTGAAATGGCCGCTTTCATCAATGCAGTAAAAGGAGATAAAAAGGCGTTTCAGTGGCTGATGCAGAATAAAAGCCTTTTCTGGGCGGCGACTGCAAATGCAATAAACAAGGACAAACAGGCAATGGCGTGGCTGAAGCAGAATAAATTTGATGTCTATGTGCAACTCGCCCAGGCTATCATTGAGTTTGAAAAGCTGGATAACAGTGATTTTTCGGGGTATTATAAACCACCTATCAGTTGAAAATGTGGAAATGTGCGAATGAGGCAATGGGGTTAATGGGAAAATGGGATTAATCCTCCTACGCTGCGCTTCGGCGGACAAGTGGGAAAATGGGGTTAATGGGAAAATGAAGGGAATGGGAAAATGGGGTTAATTGGAATAATGGATAAATTGATAAGGTGCATTCGTAAATAGCAAATCATAAATCGTATAGGTAATGCTTTCGCGTAACTTTAATTAAACAAAGCGCGGATGTCGCCGGAATGCCCTCCGTGACTCCGTGACTCTGTGGTATAACTTTTAAATTTGAACCGTAAATAACGTTACCACGGAGACACAGGGACACAGAGAAAAAACAAATCACAAACCATAAAACCTAATCCCAAAAACATACAATGTAATTCATATTTCACATTTCGTATAATTCGTATTTCGTACTTCCTAAATTGTAATTCGTAATTCGTAATTCGTAAATCTTTCCAATGCGTATCGTCGGTCAGATACCACACCCAAACTTTACCATCAGCATTTTTCACATGAACGATAAATTCATCATTAAGCTGGAAGCGGGACCGATGGAGCAAAGTTTTAAGTTTCCGCAGGACAGCGTTAAGGGCGTTGAAGCGGTGAAAAAAATAGTTGATGCTGAATTTTTGCAAAAAGCGCAGACACGATTCAATGAAATGTTTCTGGAGATGAAAGCGGCGATGGAAAGGAATGTATTATAAATTCTCTCTGAAAAAAGCAATGGTCGGCTGAAGCGCCTTCACGGTATCGGCAGGCAAATCTTTTTCCGTCCAGGGATGTTTACCGCCGAATGTATGCCCTGCCCCTGCAATCGCTTCAAACCGGGCCAGCATATTCCAGGTGCTCATTTTTTCCGCCTCCGCAAATGGAACGGACTCATCTTTTGTCCCACTCACAAGAAGAATGGGAATATTCAAATGTTTGACCGCATAGGGAATGTCGAGCCGTTTTTTATTCGCATAAAAATCTTCACGTAAGGAATAATTGATCGGCAGACTTTCACCAGTCCGCGAATTAATGGTATAGATGACACCGTTTTTTTTCCATTCATCCAGTTCCGGTGGATTGACGCGCGGTTCCAGATCGCTTATGCCCGCCCATGCAGCCACCGCGCGCACCCGCTTATCACGAAACGCCGCAAGAAATGCGATTCCGCCCCCGCGACTATGACCGAGCAAACCGACACGTGCCGGATCACAATTGATTTCCTTCCCCGCCCGCCATACAATATCATCTAAAACTGCTTCCACATCTTCCAGTTCCTTCGAAAATGTGTTTTTTGCGAATGCATCCAGGTCGCCGAAAGCCATTGGATTTTCCCGTGTTGTTCCGTTATGCGAAAAATTAAAACGGATAACCACAAACCCCGAACGCGCCAGGAATTCCGCAACCAGCGGCCAGTGGCCCCAGTCTTTAAACCCTTTGAATCCGTGTAAAAAGATAATAAGCGGTATCGCTTTACCTCCTGTTTCCGGGTAATGAATATCCGCCTGTATGGGCCGGCGACTTTCGCGCTCGACGATATATGAAATTACTTTCGTCATATTTTCCGGGATTCAAAATCATCCGGACCCGCGAAATATTCAATCCGCCGCGAACGAAAAAAAAGAATCAATGGTTTTAACATCAGGAGGGTCGTTTTGCAAACATACTTCTTCTCCGATAGCTGCCAGTATAAAATCTTTAGCAGGCAAAAAGCAACTGCGGTGAAAATCCTGGTAAATTTGGGCACCCTGTGGGCAAATTCCTACCATCCGGCCGCGATCCGTACGCTGCATTACGCATCCGCGACTTCAGCTTCTTCCTCACCGCGCGCTTTTTTCTCACGCTGGGTGTCCAGGTGCAGAGTGTTACTGTCGGTATACAGATTTATAATTTAACGAAAGATCCACTTGCAGTAGGAATGATCGGATTAACGGAAGCAGTTCCCTTTCTTCTTTTTTCACTCATCGGCGGCTACATCGCAGATATTGTGCGCCGGAAATTCATTCTCATCATTGCCACCGCATTCCTGCTCATCGCATCCTGGTCGCTTTTTATTGTTTCACAGGACGGCGGTTTGATTGATCGATTTGGACCAGATAGCTATCGGGTCTGGCCCATCTATGGGATCATTTTCTGCACCGGCATTGCGCGTGGTTTTCTCGGACCGGTTTTCCCTTCTTTTCTTGCACAGCTTGTACCACGGACACATTTAGCGAATGCCGCCACATGGCAAAGCAATTTGTTCCAGACAGCGCTTGTTACCGGACCCATCATTGCCGGTTTGATCATTGCCGGGCTTGATCTTAATTACGCTTATTTCACTGCATGCGGCCTGATGTCGGTCGCTTTTCTCGTGATGCTGATGGTAAGCAATCTTCCTGTTCCGCCGCGCCTGGAAAAAGAGCCGCTGGCCAGGAGCCTTACGTCAGGGTTTCGCTTTGTTTTCAGCAACCAAATAATGCTATCCGCCTTTACGCTCGATTTATTTGCTGTTCTTTTCGGGGGTGCGGTGGCGATGATC
>DATDOQ010000093.1:0-5564 GCA_035293205.1 Bacteroidia bacterium | reverse complement strand
GGCTGTCCCAGTTAACGGACAATGACGGAAATGGTTCGCGTTGCGGGGTTGTCGCAGTGAGACGCACATAGGATTTTGAGATGCAACCCGCTACAAATAAATCCTGCATGACACGTTTTTTCCTCGCCGCATAAGTTTCATTCAGGGAAACGAAAGGGGCAAATAAAGCCGCGTGAAGAAAACTTTTATCTGATTCATGCTGGTATGCCATTGATTTAAGCAACGCGCCCGGCGAATCAATTTTTTCCAGGTGCGCATGCACATAAGATTTCAAATGGGTTTTTACATTTGCCGGCAGCAAGGGATCCGATGCGAGATAATACAGGAAATGTTCGTCGTTAAATTCGAGGAATGATTGCAGTGGTGTTCCGGCTGCTGATTTGCCTTCGAACCAGCCGGGAGAAATAATGATAACCAACCGCATCTGCAGAAGCGAACTCCGCATGAGCGCTAGTTGGGTCAGCATGCACAGCGATTGATTGCCGGCATGTCCAAATCCTATTGCAGGAATACCGCGTTCTGTAAAAAAATTAAATGGAATTCCGGGCAGCCCCGTGTTTGACATTTCCGACGAACCCATCACAACAAGCGATCCGGATTCAACCTGTGCGAAAAAATCTTTTTCCGCCTGGTACGATTCGGAAATTGTTGCAAAAAATCTGCGGTTTTGATCTGGTGAATGCTGAACAGGACCGGGACAGCTTTGACCTGTTATATCCTGCCAAAAACCGCTGAAAGGAAGAAATAGAATAATAATACCTGTAAGAAGGAGCGCGGGGAAATGAATTTTTAAAAGGCGTTCCCTGGTCAAGTTAGTCTGCTATACCTTTCGATTCGAAAAAAGAGACCATTTTATTGATGGTATCGAAATTATCGTCCGTAATATCCGTGAAATTAATCTTAGCGTCGTATTCCTCTTCGATGGCCACCGCAAGATCCACCACGCCGATTGAATCCATTCTGCGCGTTTTCAGCAGTGATTCATCATCACCGGCGGCAATGAAAAGGTTTTCCTTTAAATAATCCCGTATAAAATTTTTCAGCGCGCTCATGAATGGCAAAATTAACAAAACAGGTAAACGGAATTACGTTTCACCGATAAGCATTTGCAATTGCTTCCAGAATTCTTCAGCCGTTTTGTCACGTGAAAAATTTTCGCGGACGAAATTGTACCCATTTTCTCCCAATCCGCTGATCGTTTCCCGGGAATTATACAGCTTCATTATTTTCTTTGCCAGGTCCCCGTCATCCTCTGGCGTAAATGCAAGTCCGGCACTCGCCTGTTCAATAAACAATTCTTTTGCTTCTCCTTCAACACCCAACAGGATGGGTTTTTTCATTGCGAGTGTTTCAAATATTTTGGAAGGAATGGCGCCTTTGAATAGTTCGAGCCTTTTCAATGGTATGATAGCCGCATTGGCAGCGCTAATGATTGCGGGCATTTCTGCTTTTGAAACTGAATCATAAAAATGGACATGATCCAGTCCCAGTTGATTTTTCATCGAAATCAGCTTTTCTTTTTCCGGTCCGCTGCCTACAATAATGAAACGGATCAGCTCATTTTTGCGAAATCTTTCAGCGGCTTTCAAAATCACTTCGAGCCCCTGCGCATGGCCTAAAATGCCGGCGTAAAGCAATAAAAAATGTCTTTCGGAAAAGCTGTTTTCTTCCCGCCATCCATCGGATTCTTTTTCAGCTTTGAAAAAATCAAAGTCCACGCCATTCGGCAGCCAGTGGGTTTTTACCTTTGGAAAACGCGTTGAAATATTTCTTACAATTCCCTGGGTTTGTCCGCTTACGAGCTCCGAATGCCGGTACATGAACTCCTCGAGCAGTGTGGCACATTTCAGGAAAAATTTATTGGTTACCAGGCCAAGCTTTTCCGCGCTTTCCGGCCATAGGTCCGAAACATTGAAGACAAGCTTTGCGCCTTTTATTTTTTTTAGGAACCAGCCTGTGATGCCGAGAAAAAGCGGGGGCGATTCACAAATGATAATATCCGCTTTGCCGGCGCGGAAAATTCCGGTGAAAAAAGAAGTGAAAACGAAAGAGAAATAAGTCAGCAGACGGGCTGCAATTGATTTACTCTTTTTTACATAAATCCAGGAGCGATGAATTTGAAGACCATCCATTTCTTCCTTTACACTTCGAAGGCCTTTGTACTCAGGATAAATTTCCATCTCCGGATAATTGGGTAGCGCGGTAACAACAGTAATTGAGGCCCCTTTATTTTTCAGGCGCACGGCAAGCTCATACAGCCTGTTCTGAGGCGCGCCAATTTCAGGAGGAAAGTATTGTGTAAGGAGTAAAATCCGCATCGCCGGCCAAAGATACTGCGTAAAAAACAGCTGTCAGGACCCCTTCCGGTGCTGATTATTTGAGTCCCGGCGCCTATAAAAGGAGGATTCATAAATAAACTGACGAGAATCATCTACAAATCATTGATTTGGACCGCTTACAATTGGGAAAAGCGGCATTTTTGGCGTAAATTGTAGGTGGCAAAATAAGGTAACATCTAAAACCGTGCGCCTATGAAACTCAACATCCGGAAAATACTCGTACCAATCGACTTTTCTGAAACCGGGTTATTAGCCATGGAACATGCTGCGTTCCTTGCGCGACTGGTAAAAGCAGAAATTACACTGCTCCATGTGATTCCGCTCACCGAATATTACTTCCGATTACCTGAACCGATCATGTACATTGAAACGGCCGAGGAAATGCGGCAGATGATTGAAAATAAGCTGACGGAAACAGCAAAGGAGATGCGGAAAGAGTACAGCATTTCCGTCCGGACGCTCGCTACGCGGGGAAAAGTGGCGGCTGAAGTCGTGGAGATTGCGCGCGAAGAGAAATCCGACCTCATCATCATGGGGACGCATGGAGCGAAAGGATTTGAAGAATATTTCATCGGCAGCAATGCGGAACGCGTGGTGAGCCTTGCTCCCTGCCCGGTGGTAACTGTTCAAACGCATGCCACTCATCTCGGCTTTACAAACATTGTACTTCCGATCGACCGACTTCCACATTCGCGCGAAAAAGTGGAACCTGCGATTCAGCTGGCCTCTGTTTATAATGCGAAGATTCATATTCTCGGCTTGCTGGAAGAGGAAGGCGAGGGTGAATACGAAAAGTTGCAGATCGTGCTCAACCAGGTGCAGACACGTGTCGAACACGCCGGCCTTACTTTCACCCGCCATACATTAAAAGGAACTAATCTCGCGGTGGAATCACTGAAATACGCAAATTCAGTGGCAGCTGACCTGATCATCATCATGACCGACCAGGAATCGAAGTTGACAGGCATTTTGCTTGGCGTAATTGCCCGGCAGATCGTGAACCATTCGCGCGTACCGGTTATGAGCATCAAGCCTCATTATCATGAATTCGCTTCAATTGATCTGACAGGAGCGTATCATTATTGATTCAGGGCATCTCTAAAAACCTGCCATCTGCTTCGTTGGCTGCGCCACTCAAAATCCTCATTTACGTTGGGTAAACTCCGGTTTTTCGTGGCTTGCCGCCCCTTGCTCCGCCGGAGCGCTACGCAAAGGCGCAGTCGCATCTGACAGATTTTTAGAGCGCCCTGTAAGTCACAAAAAGATAGTTATTAGAGACTCCCTTAACTCCGATAAATAAATAATTCTATTTATTATGCGGATTATCTTTTGATCCGAACACTTTCTTCATGATATCAGTAGCGCGTGCTGCAGGGTTTATGCGGATGTTCGTTTCTTCTTCGCCAATCAGCTTGAAAAGTCCGTCGACGGCACGGTCGGTGACATACTGGTCAAGATCTGTATTAACCGGAGCGTGACCCGGAACTTTATTCCACGCGCTTGTAAGAGGTGTCCAGTATTTGGTCAGTTCCACTTTTTGCGTGGCATTTTTGACGGTGGGTTTAAAAGCTGTATTTAATGACGCGGTGCATTTGTCCCGCAAGAAATGTGTGGCAGCCGTATCGGTGCCGCGGAGAATAGCGAGGCCATCGGAAACGGTCATTTTTTTGATCGCGTCAATGAAGATCGTAGCAGCGCCTTTCGCGGCCTCTTCCGCAGCACGGTTCAACGTTTCTTCAAATTTATCCACCTGCGATTTCAGACCGAATTTAATCGCGTTGTCTTTGACGTTCTGAACGGCCGGAGGAAAAGGGATGCGGATCTTCGGATTCTTATTAAAGCCATCCATTTGCGCCGCGCGCGAAGATGATTTATTCGTGCCCTGGGTAAGCGCGTCTTTTAATCCGTTAATGATTTCCGCGTTTGACAGACCAACCCCGCCGGTGGTTCCGCCAATTTGTTTGTTGACCTCGCCAACGGCCTGGTCAAGTGTTTTACAGGCGACAAGCGCGATTGCCGCTACGAGGGAAAATCCAATGATCTTTTTCATGAGTTTTTGATTGAGGCTGGCGCTAAACTTACAAATAGTTTGCCACACTTCGATACACCGCCTAACCGGCGGCTACTCAGTGCGTCAAACTATTTGTAATATTTTATTGAGGGCTGTTAACCATCGGGTACTCTGTGTGACAAAAAAATGTGAAAATACGTTATCGCTTCGCTGTAACCGGCGGCGTATCGGAGTGTGAATCTGTCATGTGTTGTTACCTTTACTTTTTACCGGAATTCAAAATTTTCGTGAAAATTCTATGCTTGCAGACATTATTACCATTGGCGATGAGTTGTTGATCGGGCAGGTGGTTGACACGAACTCGGCCTGGATCGGGCAGCAACTTTCAGGCATTGGCATCCGGGTAAGGCAAAAGACAACTGTCTCTGATGACGCGCAACATATCACAGCTGCATTGGATCAATCAAAGAAGCGCGCGGATCTTATCCTGATCACCGGCGGACTTGGTCCGACCAATGATGATATCACAAAAAAAACACTCTGTGAATACTTTGGAATGGGCTGGAAGATGGACGATGAAGTCCTGGAAGATGTTCACAAAATGTTCGCGCGGTTTGGAAAAGAAGTTTCTGCGGTAAACCGTTTGCAGGCCCAGATCCCGGATGGCTGCGCGGTTTTAAGGAACCGTTTTGGAAGCGCCCCGGGAATGTGGTTTGAGCAGGATGGGAAAATTTTTGTTTCAATGCCCGGCGTTCCGCATGAAATGAAAGTGATCATGGAGGAATGTGTAATTCCCACGCTGCGCAAAAGGTTTTCGCTGCCGGTGATCGTGCATAAAAATATCCTGGTGCATGGACTGGGCGAATCTATCCTCGCTGAGAAAATCGCTGCGTGGGAGGAGAGTCTTGCGAAGGAATCGCTGAAGCTGGCATACTTGCCGGTGCCCGGACTGGTGCGTTTGCGTATTTCCGGTGAAGGTTTGGATGCAAAACTATTGAATGAAATTGTCCGGGTGAAAGTGAATGAGCTGGTGAAGCTGATCCCGAAATATGTGGTTGGTTTTGATGATGATTCACTCGAATCGGTGATCGGAAAGTTATTGACGGAAAAAAAGAAAACGGTTTCCACCGCCGAAAGCTGCACCGGTGGACTGATCGCGCACGCCATCACAAGGATTCCTGGCAGCTCAAACTATTATATGGGCAGCATCATCG
>DATDOQ010000092.1:0-7734 GCA_035293205.1 Bacteroidia bacterium | reverse complement strand
GCTTTCGTGCGTGTCGAAATGTGCTTCACGAAACTGGCGCGTTTTCCGGGCGACGCCGTTTTTTTTTCTTTTCAGCGGGGGAGAAACCTCCGGCATTACAGCAGCAACTACAGAATACGCCGCCTTGCCGTTATTTCGCGGCTTTCGGGTTCCCTTTTTCATGTGACCTCAGGTATAAATAAAACGTGGAAATTCAATAAGATGTTAACAAATCTAATGTTCTCTTCAGAGGAATAAAACCATCTGTTCAAAATCCTAAAAAATTGGAGATTATTTTCTACACCCAATATTTTGGCTTAAACCAGCGGGCCTGCTCCAATCCATTTAGCCACAAGCATTATCAAGCTATTTCCCTGCAGAACCATGCAGGAAGGCATAAAATTTGATAAAATGGCCGGCTTTTTCAATATTGGCCTTAAAGTTCCCGGTCCGGGGTGTATTTTCATCAGTGATTCGTTGTAACTTTAAGTAAGTGAAACGTACCGGGCTGTTCATATTTTGCACATTGCTTGCCGTTGTTCTTTACCAGGTGGGAAGAACGGAATCTTATTACCCTTCGAAGGGAAAAAAAGATAAGAAGCAGGAGGAAGTAGGTTGTGACACTTCCAAGTTGGTCCGTACAACACAGGACTCCGTCATACTTAAGAAATATCAGAATGTTTACAGCAAGATGGCTCAGCCGGGTGGCGTCTGTTATATCATCCGTCTGCAGCGGCTGGGCAAGCTGAAAAAGGTTTCGGATTCGAGCTATAATATTAAGATCAGAAATGCCAATACTAAACAGGCGCGCATTGACTGGTCAACTTATCTTTTCTGTCCGATCGGGAAACCAAACGGAATTGTCACAATGCTTGCTGAGAACGGCGACACGGTGCAGCAGGCCACTTATCAAAATGAAAAGAAACAAGGCTGGATGATCTGGTGGAAAAAGAACAATGAGATCCTGGCGGCAGTTCATTATAACAATGATGAACGCAAGCGGTCGTTGCTCGATACATTTTTGCGCGGGCGGTAGAAGTAATACTTTTTATCTGCAGAATCGCGTAAGCATTCCATACATTTCCCGGATGGGTAAACCCATTACATTAAAATAAGAACCTTCGATTCGTTTCACCCCTGCAAATCCGGTGGCCGTGCCGGTTTCAAGCGTTTTTATACCAAGTTCAGGACGGCCGATCTGCTGCAAAAATATTTTTTCCTCCGGGGAACAGGGATCAGTTCCGGCAGGTAAAAACTCCTGCGCGCCATAAGCCCCGGCTTTATCGAACGGCTTATAGGTTGAAATATACCAATCGATCTCCTTGTCTTTTAAATTATTAAAATACACATCCGTCCGCACGGAAAACGCAACTTCTTTCGTGGCGGATTTCAGGCAAACACCCGTAAATACTTCGTGGCGGTTGCCGGAAAGTTCGATAAGCATGACACGCGCTTCTTCTGCATCGGCGGGCTTATTTAATACATGACCATTGATCCAGACGATCGTATCCGCAGCGATCACAATCGTTTTTTCGTCCAGCTGACCCTGGAAGGCGCCTGCTTTTTTCCGGCAGAGAAACAATGGGATCGCGTCGGCTTTCAAATGATCCGGGAAAGTTTCATCCACCTCCATCGTCTGAAGCTCAAATGAAATTCCAAGCGCGCGGAGAAGAGATTGCCTGCGTGGCGATTTGGAGGCAAGAATAAACCGGCATGAAATAAATTGCTGCGGCAACATCTTTTCAGCTTTCTATCAGCTGGCGGATTTCATGTTCATAAACAAAAAGATAGCTGATGCCTGCGATCATGATAAGCTTTAAAAGAAGACTGGAAAAGCGCCAGTCAGATTTTCGCGTGGCAGTAAAGATGCGAAAGGCGAGATAAACAAATGGCAGCTGCAGCAGTAGCATGAACCAGGAAAACGACAGCCAGTCTTCGGCCTGAAGCTGCAAAAACTGAAGCCATCCGAGCACTCCGATGACAATGAAAATTAATCCCGTCATGACATATTTCGCAGGCGCAATTCCCAATACAATTGGCAATGTCTTGCAGCCGTATGCCAGGTCGCCTTCGTAATCTTCCGTGTCTTTGATGATCTCGCGCAACAGGGATACGACAAACGCAAACGCAGCAATTCCCAGTGTAATGTTAAGTACATCAGTAAGGACCAGATAACCGCCCCTGACAAGATCCGGAAATGCACGGTAGATGGCCGGGATCTCAAAAAGAACGACAACCAGCGGAACAAGCGCGGACAAAAAGGCAATAACAAGATTCCCGATGAGGAACTGCCGTTTTAAATTAGTTGAATAAAACCACAACAACGCAGGAACGGTAATATACAGGATGGCCCCCGCGCGCAACATGCCGTATTTCCACGAAAGCCAGAGGCCGATGCCAACACCAATAATGTTCAGCGCCATATGCGCTACCATGGCAACACGGCGGCGAATGGTTTTTCCTACCACATTTGTTGCAGGACGGTTCACTTCATCAATGCGCACATCGAAATAATCATTAATGATATAACCGGCGGCACCGATCATCATTGTGGACAGAACAAGGAGGAAAAAATCCTGTTCCGTCATCTGCACGCTGAGAAGTGAATAGCCGAGATCCGAGCGTTTTAAATCGATCATTGGAAAAAGCAGGAACCACCGCACCATGTATTGGGTGAATGCCATGATGAGCAGGTTCGGCAAACGGATCAAACGGAGGAAATCGGGCATGGGGTAAAAATAGTCATTAGTCATTAGGCAGTAGTCATTAGGGGTTGAGTGGCAGTATTAAATTATCCCCCTAATGACTAATGACCAATGACTATTTTTTTAAGCTTTTGCTCAGCAAAGAATAAATGGAATGAAGCTTTTTGTCTTTGCGTAGAACTTCAAGATGTTTTTTGATGGCTGTTTCGTCACCACGCACGGCGGGACCGGTCTGGGCTTCCACCGGTGAAAGCTCGCTTACTTTGCCTGCAGTCTCGAGAATAAGCGGTTGCAAAAGATCAAACGGCAGCTTTTGTTTTTTCAGCAGGTTTTCTGCGAGCGTATACAGGTGATTCGTAAAATTATTTGCAAAAACCGCCGCTACATGTGTCACCAGCCGCTGGGAAGAATCCAGGTTATAAACGTAATCGGAGATTGTTTCGGAAATAGTTGTAAGAGATAACAACGTACTTGTATCGCTGGCTTCGATGCAAACGGGCACGGTTGAAAAATCGATCTTCCGGCCTTCACTGAATGTTTGCAGCGGGTAAAGAACCCCATACTGCGCGAATTTTTTCAACACTTCCATCGGTACGCTGCCTGAAGTGTGCACTACGATGCCTTCCTGTACATGCATTTTTTTCACAACCCCGGGTATGGCATCATCCTTAATGGCAATAATGATCAGCGAAGGTTGGTTTTTGATCTTTGTTACATCGCTGATCGCTTTAGCCTTGAATTTCCGGGCAAGAATTTTCGCGCGCTCAATTTTCCGGTCATAAACGAATGTAATCTGCGCGCCTGCCTGCGATAATGCTTCACCGAGATGTGTCGCCACATTGCCTGAGCCAATTAATACGACCTGGAGTGCCTGCATAGTGGTAAGAAGTTTTTATCCGTGAATCCGGGATTGCACGAAACTACGAATACCATCCATAAGAAGCCGGAATTTTTAGATAATTTGCTTAAAGAGGCAGGTGCTTGTACCGAAAACTTCTTTACATGTGAGGAGCGATTGCTATCAACCAGGCGTGACCTGTTGTTTGCGAACCCGTTCCCGGATTGCGATGACCGTTCCGAAAATCATCACAAGGCACCCCAGCCAGAGAATATTTATGCCCGGGAAGATGGATGCTTCCATAACGATAAAGTCCGCTTTGGATGAGAGCTTGCTGGTGGAATACACATCAATTTTTCCACTTTCCGGCCGCACTTTCCAGAACGTCAGCTTCACGCCCAGTTCTTCGTTTATTCCGTCGGTCTGCCTTGTCATGCCGGTGGACATGTTGACAAAATAATATGCCGCCAATGTCCGCCGGATCAATCGTCCGTCGATCAGGGTGAAATAAGCGGCAAGGCCGGTCTCGGCTGCGTTGAAAAAAGCGTGTGTGGAATCAATTTTCCGGATGCTGTCGAGCACGGCAAGGCAATTGTCGAAAGCAATGGTGTCGCCCCGTGCAAGTGTGTTATTCACCGGCTTTGCATACATGTTGCCATCCACGGCAGATGCCTCGGCGCTATCGGCGAGCGAAGAAACCGGAACGAATTTGATAAAAGTGTAAATGTCCTTATGCAGATAATGGCGCGTATCCGGCTCGGCCGCATTGCCCATGAAAGGATTGATCTGGATAAACGGCTGAAGGGTGAAAACTTTAGCCTCCTTGTTTTTCCGGGGATCAATAAAATCGACATTGAAATAAACATAAGGCGTACCATCCTTGATCCGGCGTTCCCGATGCGTGTAGGTGACAAAATATTTTCCCATTGGCAGGGTATCGCCTTTCCGCAGGTAAATATTATTTTCATTGTCACCTTCGGAAACGATCTGCTGCAGGTTCACATTCGAAGTGTTCCTGGAAATCGTATCTTTTTTGGAAGTGGAAATAATTGCTCCCAGCAGCAGCAAACCGAATCCAAGATGCGCGATGGAGGCGCCGGCTTTGCTTATTTTTCCTTTCAGCACTTTCAGCCAGTACTTTCCGTTGGCGAAAATGCTGAAGAAAACCCCGAACAGCAACAGCGAACAGAGCAGGTAGATGCTGCGTTTTTTATTTGGCAGGTCCGACCAGCCATTGTTGTAATAAATAATAACCGAAAGGATCAATGCAGCAGCAAGTGCACCAAAAAATGGCAGGCTCACCTGGCGGATGAACTCTCTGAGATCCGTTTTCCTGTATCTGAAAAATTGCGTCACTGCCATTAAAAACGCGATGACGAATGCAAAACCGATCTGCCATTTGTTGTAAAAGAATATAACATCTTCTCCGGGCGTGATTTTACCGGCGGCCGCGGCTTTGAGCGCATCCGATCCGGTTGCATCCGCCAGCCATTTCACCGGCGCATTGATGATGTCCACAGCGAGAAACTTATTCACCACCGGCGCGGAGGTCCAGAAAATGATCTGGAAAGCGGCGACCAGCAAAAAAAGCGCGCCAATAAACATCCAGAATTCGCGCGACCATAATTCTTCTTCTTTTTCTTCCTTTGGAAAAAATCTAAAATAACCAATCGCAAGCGAAAGCACGGATGCGACCAGGAGAAGCAGCATGGAACCCCCGTGATAGCCGCTTAGAAACAGAAATAACACAATGATAGCTGTGAAAGTGTACACCAACTGCACCACGCGGTTAAATGATAATAGAACGGTTGACAGCCAGAGGAAAAAACCCATAAAAAGCGTCAGCTCCTGGTTCAGTCCGTCTTCGGTGAATGCATGCACAGATGTGTCACTCAGAATGCCGCTTTTAGTCAGGAAGGTGGAATAAACGATCAGCAGGAAGGCGGAGATCGTCAGGAAAAAAGTAGTAAAAAGTGATTGCCCTTTAATTCGGTAGATCAACATCACATGTGCTGCGCCAACAAGAACCATCCAGGGAACCAGTGAGGCATTTTCGACGGGGTCCCATGCCCAGAACCCGCCAAAGCTCAGCGATTCGTATGCCCAGGCGCCGCCCATCAGCACGCCGGTTCCCAATACCGCAATGCCGGTATAGGCCCAGGGCAATGCCGGCCGCTGCCAGTCATGATACCGTTTGGTCCATAAGCCGCCGATTGCAAATGCGAATGGAACTGTGACCAGCGCAAATCCGAGAAACAGGGTAGGGGGGTGGATCGTCATCCAATAATTCTGAAGCAAAGGATTTAATCCGCGGCCATCCTTCAGCATGCTCACTTTTTCCAGATAATCCGGCAATTGTGTCCAGGGCAGGCCAATATTTTCTTCACGCATCCGTACCAAATCAAACGGGCTGCTCCCGATGTGTAAATCGCTCACATAAAGTCCAAGAAGCATCATGGAAAGAAAAACCTGCGCGAGTGAAAGCACGCCAACAACCGGGGCCTCCCAGGTTTTTGCGCGCCGGGTAAGCAGGATGCCAATGAGCGAATGCCACAGCAACCAGAGCAGCGTGCTGCCTTCCTGTCCTTCCCACAAGGACGCGAGAATATAATTCATTGACATATCCCGCTTGGAATGCTGCCATACATACTGGTACTCGAATCGGTGATTAATCAGCATCAGCAGCAGCGTCACAAAAATGCCGATGACCGCGAAGGCATGCGCATAATACAAGCTGCGCGCGGTAAGCTTCCAGCCGTCAGCCGCAGGCGATTCCCCAACACGGACCCGCATTAGGTTGGCCACTACCGAAAACAGCGCTGTGATAAATGCGATCACTACGAATAAGTGACCCATTTGTCCCCATAATGTTTGTTCGCCGACGTAGGTCACAGGTGATTGCTAAAACGATGGAAAATATTGATAACCGGGATTACAATCGAATTCAGAAAACTGTTGCTATTTCGAGGCCATGTCATCCGATGCCGTCCATTCTCCGCGGCCATCATTGTATTTGGAAGGACATTTCATCAGGATTTTTTTTGCGACAAAATCATTTTCCTGGAACGAGCCGATGGCTACAATTTCCTGCGTGCGTTCAAAATCCTGTGGTTTGGTATCGAGCAAAATGACTTTGTTTTCTGTTCCGTTCTTATCCAGCATGTAAAACGAAAACTTATTCGGATCCCGGATCGGGTCGTATTCCATAGGTTTCGATTTGACGAGCGTACCGGAAACTTTGACCTCATCCTGCGATGCGCGCGCTTCCGCGAAATTCGCATCGGTGGCTGAATTTGCCAGCAGGCTGAACATGCTTGCCATTGCCACAAGCACCAAAACGATCGCTGCCAGGTGTGATTTTTTCATGATTTGGTGTCTTTCTTTTCGTGTTCCAGCTTCACCAGTTTCCGGTCGATTCGCCAGAGCCAGATCAGCAACCCGGAAATAATAACCGCGATTACGATTATTACAACATTCATGGAGCCATTCGCATGAAGGCTTTTGGCAGCTTGTTCATCGAAATTATTCATGGTTTGAGCAACAACCGGAATACTTGTCGCGACCGCAAGCGCTGTTAACAAAGAAGCTTTTCTTATTTTTTTCATTCGTATGATCATCCCAAATTAATTTCCTGCAACCGCCGCAGGCGCATTTTTAGCTGCAGCATCCAGAATCCGAGCAAACCCCAGCCAAACACCGCGCTGTAAAAAACCGGCCGCAGCGTATGATCCAGGTCGTAGCTGCTGAAGGCTGGATTTCCGCCATTGCCCGGGTGTAATGAATCATTTCCCTGTAAACGTGGCAGCAAACCGATCAGCATCAGCATCATCACATAGGCAAAAATGCTGTAGATAGCCGTTACTCGTGCGCGTTTCTGCTCATCATCCATTGCATTACGCAAAATTACGAAAGCAAAATAGGATAACATCGTTATTGCCGTCCCATTCAGCTTCACATCATCCACCCACCAGGCGCCCCAGGTGGCTCTGGCCCATAAAGAGCCGGTTACCAAGCCCAGTACGCCAAAAACCAGCGCGATGTTAACGGCCTGATTGGCAACCTCGTCATATTTCAGGTTAAAGGTTCGCAGGTACCGGAAATTATTCCACAATGCCCATGTCAGCAGCGCGATCATCGTAAACCACATGGGAACATGAAAAAACAGGTTCCGGATCGACTCATAAAGAATGTATCGGAAAGGAAATGCGAAAT
>DATDOQ010000091.1:0-2467 GCA_035293205.1 Bacteroidia bacterium | reverse complement strand
CGGATGATCAGACCTTCCGTGAGCAAGAAGAGCAATACCAGCCAGACACAGGTTTTCCAAAGACGGATGCCGTAGTCAATTTCAGTGAGTGAACCGGTGATTCCTTTCTTATCTGTTTCAAGAAGCGCAAAATTTTCCAGTCCCGCGGTTTCATACGCCAGTTTTATTTCCTCCGGTGTATAAGTTGCAAGATCCGATTCTTTCCGGTTATAATTATAGGATAGGCCGGTGACCAGCCGGTTTCCCAGTTTTACAAAATAATTTGCCGGTTGCGTAACCTGCCGGTGCATGTCAAGGATGGTGTGACCATCGATCACCGTATGCGCAGGAATCACATCGAAATTTTTTTGCGGGCCCGATAAATGAAAAACATTTTCTGCGATCATACCCGCGTCGCCGATATCCACCGTTTCATCTTCCCCGATCTTGTAATAAAGCTGTTTTTGCGGCTGACTGAACAACGCTGCCTGGTAAAGTGTCGGAACAAACAATCCATGGCGCGGAAGGTTGCTCCATGTATCCAAAAGCGGGACCGCGCAGAGATAAACATTTCCTTTTTTGTAGCGGTAGCTGCCGGCGAAAAGATCCCCGTTGCGCATAACCATCAGCGGCTCCTGCGAAGTCCGCACCATCGGGCTGATCCTGTAATGATCATAAACTGCCGGGAGATCGATGTTGCCGGAAGTTTTTTCGAATACTCCATTGTAAAGCGGATGACTGAAATTCAATTTATCCACCACTGTCCGCACTGTATCGACAGTCCCAAAGCTGTTGATTCCCATCGGAGTCAGCAAAGAAGACCAGGAGGGAAGATCCGCGTTTTCTCCCGGGAAAATAAAAATGCTCCCGCCATTGCCGGCAAATTTCTGCAATTCATTCGATAACCCGGACGAAACCGATTGCAGGCTGTTAAGAATGATCAGGCTGTAATTCGCGAAACTACCGTAATCGAGCTTATCCTCGTCGGATTCCAGGAATGTAAATGCGGAGTCAGCTCCAAAAAGAGATTTCAGGTAATTCGTGGAAACCGCAGGTGCGCCAGGCCGGGCCACGGGGTTAATGGCAAGAACCGGGATCGATTTCAGCACGTCGAAGGAAAAATAAAAGCGGTCATCAAATGTGACGGGATAATCGTTGATCTCGATCAGCCCTTGTTGCAAACCGGGTTCACGCGTTGTAAAGAAAATAACGGTATCGGTCACTGCATTGGCCGCGATACTGAAGCTTGAAGGCGTGCGCGCATGACCGTTGATGTAAAGCCGCATCGGTATATTCTCCAGCGACTGGGTCGATCGGCTTTTTATCCGTACATGCAAAGCCTCAGGAATATTCAGCTGCCGGACGGGCGTTTCAAACCATACAGAATCGATGTAAACATTGTTCCGGTTCTGGGCAATGACAGGAACGGGGCGGAAAACGATCGAAGTATCCGCGGTGATCGAAGCGAAATCGGAAATGGACTTCTGAAAGTCGCTTACAAGAAACGCCTGGCGGTTCCCCGGTTGTATTCCTTCTGCAGCGCTGATTACATCCTGCTGCCGTTTGACAATTTCAGAAAGCGCGCGAACGCCCGGTGAAATCTGGACTTCGTCGAGCAGCTCTGAAAATTCTTCCCGGTTGACCAGCCGCTGGTGCCGGCCTTCAAAATCATTTGTGAACAGATGGAATTTGTCCGAAGGTTTATAGGCGGCGGCAATTTCCCGCGCGTTTTTTTTAGCCTCATCCAGCAGCGTGCCGCTTTTACCCACCGCATCCATGCTGAAAGAATTATCGACATAAACACTGACAACCTTTTCACCGGCGCGGACAGCTGCATTTTCCTGTGGAATATAGGGCTGCGCGAAAGCAAGTACAAGAAAGGTCACGGCCAGCAGCCGGCAGGCGAGGATCAAAAGATGTTTCAGCTTATTACGCGCCTTCGTGTCCTGGCGCACTTCTTTCAGGAAATGCACATTGGTAAAATACACGCGGCGGAACTTCCGGAAATTGAAGAGATGAACTATAATAGGGATCGCCAGCGCCAGGAGGGCAAAAAGAAAATACGGGTTGACGAATTTCATCAAAGGCTAAAGATAGGGGTTTTCAAAAAACTACCGTAAAAGCTAAAATTATCCAGCTCTTACTTCGTGAAACCTTAGCGTCTTCGAGTCTTAGTGGCTATTTCGGTTTTTCAAAAAGTATCCGTATCCAATCAAGAGCACAAAGATTGTAGCCACAAAGACACTAAAAAAAGCACGAAGACAAGACACAAAAAGTTATTGACCCATATTAGACCTTACTTCGTGAAACCTTCGTGTCTTCGAGTCTTTGTGGCTATATTTCTGTTTTATAAAAGTATCCGTATCCAATCAAGAGCACAAAGATTGTAGCCACAAAGACACTAAAAAAAGCACGAAGACAAGACACAAAAAGTTATTGACCCATATTAGACCTTACTTCGTGAAACCTTCGTGTCTTCGAGTCTTTG
>DATDOQ010000090.1:0-2576 GCA_035293205.1 Bacteroidia bacterium | reverse complement strand
ATTGAATGGTGGATAAGACGCGGATGCCTTTAAAGTCGCTAACGTTGCGAGTTTCCGTTGTCACCTGCGCGGAGAGTCCGGCAGAAAAAGTCAGAAGAAGTATTGAGAAAATGGTTTTCATATGCTGGCCGGAATTTTTTACCGGTGTTTGAGCATGGGACGCCAGCCAATGCCCGATTGTTACAGCGACATGAAAAATATTAGCATAAGATGCTGGGCTTCAGTTGGAAATCCCAAAGAAAAAATTCCAAATTCCAAACAAGATTCAAATTCCAAAAAAGATCAAATTCGAAACCGCACTTCGTATTCATTATTCGTATTTCATACTATTTCGTACCAATTCGTATTTCGTACCAATTCGTATTTCGTACTATTTCGTACTAATTCGTATTTCGTACTTCATGATTTCACACCCGAAAATTTAACCATAAACTCACATGAAGTGTCCACCATTTCCGCAGAACCGGCATAAAAAGGCGTTCGCTGGTGCAGCGATTTTGGTTCCACTTCGAGGATGCGATGAAATCCGTCGGTTGCTTTTCCGCCTGCCTGTTCGATGATAAACGCAAAAGGGTTGCATTCGTACAGCAAACGCAGCTTTCCACGTGGTGAAGCGGCGGTAACAGGGTAAATATAAATTCCTCCGATGATGAGATTCCGGTGAATATCCGCAACTGCCGATCCGACATATCGGGAAGAATAAGGGCGATCGGTCGCATTGTCTTCCTCCTGGCAATACTTGAGGTATTTTTTTACGCCGTCGGGAAAATGAACATAATTTCCTTCGTTAATGGAATAGGTTTGCCCGCGGACCGGTGTTTTCATGTTCGGATGCGAGAGGCAGAATTCGCCGATGGAAGGATCGAGGGTAAAACCGTTCACGCCTTTCCCGGTCGTATAAACGAGCATGGTGGAAGAACCGTAAATTACATAGCCGGCAGCGATCTGTTCGGTTCCGCGTTGAAGGAAATCCTCCATTTCTCCAGGGCCAGACAATGACAAACGCCGGTAGATGGAAAAAATAGTTCCTACGGAAACGTTTACATCAATATTGGAAGAGCCGTCGAGCGGATCAATGGCCACTACGTATTTTGCGTTTTTGGATTGCGGTGTGCTGATCGGAATGATTTCCTCGTTTTCTTCTGAAGCGATTGCGCAACATTCACCGCCCACGCTCAGCGCCGCGATGAATTGTTCATTGGCAAACATATCGAGCTTTTTGACGCTTTCCCCCTGCACATTGGTTTCCCCTGCTTCCCCCAGAATATCTGCGAGCCCGGCTTTATTGACTTCGCGGTTCACAATTTTGGCCGCGATTCCGATATCGCGCAGCAGCCGCGAGAGCTCACCTTTCGCATATGGAAAGTCGCTTTGCTTCTCAATAATAAACTGCCCCAGCGTTTTGACCTTGGTCATATTCATTTATATAGGCGATTGGTTGTGCAAATATGGAGATTTTGGGCGGGATTGAACAGGAAATTGTGACGCTGGACATGTATAAAGATGGGGAAAGTTGGTTGGCGGAATTTATTTCTTCCGGATCATGGATGGTGAAAAATCCGCAACCAAAAAGTTCGTACGCCAATAGATTACAGGAAAGCTTTTTATTTTCCGGTTGCCATTCACCGGCGCTTGTTATTTTTGCTTCATGGAAGACGTCCTTATCCGTAAAGCGAAAAAAGAAGACATGGGAGCCGTTTTGGCGCTTATCAATGAGCTGGCCGAATACGAACGAGCGCCGCAGGAAGTTACCGTTACGATTGAAGAACTGGAACGTGATGGTTTTGGCCAATGCCCTATTTTTTATTCGTATGTGGCGGAGCGCGGGAGCAAAATCATCGGCATGGCGCTGTATTACATCAATTATTCCACCTGGAAAGGAAGCTGTGTTTTTCTCGAAGATTTGATTGTGACGGAAACGGAGCGAAAAAATGGCATCGGGAAATTATTGTTTGAAGCGGTGAAACAGGCCGCGAAAGAACGCGGCGCAAAACGAATGTCGTGGCAGGTGCTCGACTGGAATGAGCCAGCGATAAAATTTTATACGCGCTACTCACCTGTTGTTCTGAATGACTGGCTGAATTATCGTTTAACCGAAGAGCAACTATAGCCAAAGGTCAAACGTTTTTGGCTTTCAATTTATTTCTATCTTTTTGACATGAATAAAGTAAACCTGGCTGAAAAACTGGCGCTGTTTTCCGATCACTGGAATCCACGGATTGTGGGCGAACTGAACGGTCAACATGTGAAACTTGTAAAGTTCATTGGAGAATTCGTGTGGCATAGTCACGCCGCGGAGGATGAGCTGTTTTTCGTAATAAAAGGAAAATTGCGCATGGACTTCCGTGACCGGAGCGTGGAGGTGAATGAAAATGAATTTCTGATTGTCCCGCGCGGAATTGAACACCGGCCTTTTGCCGAAGAAGAAGTGAGTGTGCTGTTGTTTGAGCCGGCATCGACCTTGAATACCGGGAATGTTACCAATGAGTTGACGCGAGAGCAACTGGATAAGATCTGAACCGATGCGCCTGCTGCCTGCGGTTTTCGGCCATAAATTTTCAGCGAATGAAAAAAGA
>DATDOQ010000089.1:0-5715 GCA_035293205.1 Bacteroidia bacterium | reverse complement strand
TTGGTTGGTTGGTTGGTTGGTTGGTTGGTTGGTTGGTTGGTTGGTTGGTTGGGTTGGTTGGTTGGTTGGTTGATGTTATGGGCAACTTTAAAAACAAAAGTGAAAGAACTTGACTACACATCGAAAGACTTAAAAACATTTCCGACAGAAATTCTCGGACAGACCGATGTTGTCAAACTTGACCTTTCGACAAATACAGGACATTGGGACGTTTGGTTAAATTCCAATTTATTTGAAACAATTCCAGATGAAATTTCAACTCTTAAAAGCCTTGAGTATTTAGACCTTTCAAGAACTGCTTTGAAAAGTCTGCCACCCACCTTCGGACAATTAAAAAGACTCAAATATTTAGACATTAGTTCAACGAAACTGACAGAACTTCCAGATTGTGTTTTTCAGCTTGATGGCCTTGAAATACTAAAACTTGACAATTGTAAAATTGAGCAATTACCAGACGGTATTTCTAAATTGGAAAAGCTCCGGATTTTCAGTGCAGACAATTGCTTAATTAAAACTTTACCAAGTCAGATCGGACAGCTTAAAGACTTAGAAGAACTTCATCTGTACAACAACTTCATAACAGAGCTTCCTCCTGTAATTGGACAACTGAATAGCTTGAGAATATTGAAAATGGGGAATTACGAAAACGGAAGAAATCAAATTAAAGAATTACCAAAAGAAATCGGACAACTTAAAAAATTGCAATACATACATTTGGGCAACAATAAACTTAAAACATTGCCTTACGAGTTGACAGGTTGCTCCAATCTGACAGAACTAGCTTTATGGAGTAACGAGTTTGAAGAAATTCCCGAATGGTTGGCAGAAATGAATTTAAGCGACTTAAATTTTTATTCAAATCCTATCAAACATTTACCCGACAACTATAAGTTTTTGACAAAAATTAAAAAACTTACTTTGGACGAACACTTGGACAAGGAAATGGAAGAGAAGAAATGGTGGAAAATATTTTGATGGAAAGAAAAGCACCCATAAAGGAGGCAAATGAGATGATTGCGGGATGGATCAATAATCGCCGATGCTCAGCATGATCAGCGTACAGCCAATAACTACTTCAATTCCGTTATCGCGGGCGAGGTTTTCGAGTACAGGATTTTCGGTACCGGGATTGAAAATAATGCGCTTTGGCTTGAGAGAAACTACATAATCGTAGAGCGGGGGCTGATTTTTGGGTCCGACATATAAGGTGATCGTGTCGACACCATCGATATGCGGCTGGCCTTTTTGAATTTTAAATCCTTCCACTTCGCCTTCGTGCAGCCCTATGGGATAAACGGGATGTTTGTATTGTTTCAGCTTCTGTACAGCAAGATAACTGTAACGCCGGGGATTATCACTCGCGCCGATGACAACGGTTTTTTTCACGGAAGCTGATTTTCTTCTCCTTCTACATAATCAAGATCTTTGCCAAAGGTCTCCCGCAAATTCCGCCACGAAATAAAGGCCAGGATCATGACGATCACCCCCACACACAAAGCAGCGCTGATCCTTGTCTGGTCGCCGCTCACCGAAGCATCATCCACGAAAAATGTCTGGAACCAAGCGAATAAAAATGTTATGCCGGGCACGGCGCCACGCACAAAATTCGGTGCAGTTGTAGTAACGGTTGCCCGGATATTCGTTCCAAATGATTCCGCCGCGGTAGTGATGAATACGGCCCAGTAACCGGTGGCAAAGCCAATAACCGTTGCAATTGTATAGAATGCGGTGAGGGAATTATTGCCAACAGTATAATAAAGCCCGAGTGCAACTATGGTAAGCAACATGAAAACAAGCAATGCTTTTTTGCGGCTGCGGAGGAGCTGGCTGAGTAATCCGCTCGCAACATCACCAATGGTAATTCCGATATACGCAAACATGATGGACTTGCCTGCGACCGGTAATTCTCCTTCAGGCATGCCCATCGCTAAAGCCATTTCAGGAGAAAGCACGATGTAAAGCGACATCACATACCACACCGGCACCGCGATGAATATCACGCTGAAATATTTTGCAAACAGCTTCCAGGAAGTGAACAGTTGTAAAAAATTACCACGCTGCACTTTTGTTTCCCGCGCGCCCATATACATTCCCGATTCGTAAACGCCAATCCGCAGGATAAGCAGCAGAAGGCCCATCGTGCCGCCGATATAATAGGAAACATTCCATTCCACCTGCTGGCCAACAAGCGCCGCCACTACCGCCCCGAAAACGCCTACCGTTGCTACAATCGTTGTTCCCCACCCACGGTGCTCCTTTCCCATCGCTTCGGCCACCAGTGTAATTCCTGCGCCCAGCTCGCCTGCAAGTCCGAACCCGGCAATAAAGCGCAGCAGCGAATACATGTTCACCGCGCTGGCGGTTCCGTAATTTTCGGCCCAGATATTTAATGTCCCGTTCGCAAGGTTGGCCAATGAATAAAGTATGATCGAACCAAACAGAACTGAAAGTCTTCCTCTTTTATCTCCGAGAATTCCCCAGAATATTCCGCCCGCGAGCATGCCCCACATCTGCCAGTTCAACAGCGATGTGCCATATTCTCCAATCAGATCGGCGGAAACACCAATGCCCTGCAAGCTCTCTCTCCGCACAATTCCAAAAAGCAGCAGATCATAAATATCGACGAAATAGCCAAGCGCGGCGACAGTAACTAGTAATGCAACCTTTCCTTTATAGGGTTTGACTTTTGCCATAAGGCGCAAAGATAACCGGGTTTCGTTATCCCTTTTATCTTTACCACATGCGTTACGGACTTGTTGCCGTGTTGTGTACCTGCTGTTTCATTCTCCATGCGCAGCAGGATTCTTCCATTGCAAAATTCCTGACGCCTGCAAACGAATTCCGGCCGGCGCGCGTCTATTGGGTTACCGGAACGGAAGCGTTGTTGGCGGCCGGATCGCTCATTGCACTGAACGAGCTGTGGTACAAAGATTATCCCCGCACAAATTTTCATGTATTCAATGATAACCACGAATGGCTGCTGATGGATAAAACAGGGCATGTCATTACCGCTTATACAACCGGCCGGTATGGCATGAAGCTGCTGCAATGGGCGGGTGTAAAAAAAAATAAAGCGATCTGGTACGGCGGACTAACGGGTTTCGTTTATCTCGCAGGAATTGAAATGCTCGATGCCTATTCATCCGCATGGGGATTTTCCACCGGCGATATGATCGCGAACGCGGCCGGATCAGCGTTGCTTATAGGCCAGGAAGTTTTATGGCAGGAACAGCGGATCGTTCCGAAATTTGGTTTCCGTCGGAGCGGGTATGCGAAATACAGGCCGGAGCTATTGGGCAGCCATTTTATGGAACAGGTTATAAAAGATTACAACGGACAAACTTATTGGCTGTCGTTCAACATTGCCTCTTTTCTGCATGAAGAAAATTCATTTCCCGCATGGCTGAACATTGCGTTCGGGTATGGCGCCAATGGCATGGTGGGCGGACATGAAAATCCTCCGCTGACAAATGCTGCCGGGAATTCGATCACGTTTACGCGGTACCGGCAATTTTACATTTCACCGGATATCGACTTAACGAAGCTTAAAGTAAAATCGCCGCTTTTAAAATTCGTTTTTGGAACCTTCGGTTTTCTGAAAATTCCTGCGCCCGGTATCGCGATCGGCAACGGAAAATTCAGCGGCTGTGTTTTTTGCTTTTAAAATTCGGTTGCACACTCAAAACGGGCGCTATCATGGCAAACATCTGCGATCGCATATAATTTACAATTTTAAGATTGGGGAGAGTTCTAATTAAAATAAAAAAGGGAAGACCTTACAACTTGTAAAATCTTCCCTTGGAGTGGTCCCGTAGGGATTCGAACCCCAAACCTCCTGATCCGTAGTCAGGTGCTCTATCCAGTTGAGCTACGGAACCGTTAAACGGCTGCAAAGATACGGATTTCAGGAAATTTTCAAATAACAAAGAATGAATAGCATATTGAGCGAATTTGATTCGCCAAAACTACCGCTCCCACCTACTTCACCACCTTCAGCTTCCGTAATAACCGGATGACAGCAAAAGAAACGAGGCTGCATGTCAGGGGTGCAAGCAAATCAGCAAAAGAAAGACTTTGCAGCGAAAGTGCGTTCGCCGTGCCAGGAATCATCCACGAGATAATAACCAATATGATGCAAAAAATAATGCCAAACCATGCGTATTTATTCCGGAAAACGTCGCTTTTATAGAGCGGTAATTTTATTTCCTCCGTCATATTGAACACATGCCAGAGCTGGCTAAGCAAAAGTGTCAGAAACAGAATATTGTTATTTTGAATAGAAGATAGTTGCTTGTGCGCATGAACAATCTCCTGGCTGAACCAAACAGCTCCGAGCGTGCATGCGCTGATGATAAACGCGTAAATAAAAATTGCGAACCAGTTTTGTCTTTGAATAACGGGCTGGTCAGGCCGGCGTGGCTTATGGTTCATAACAGATTTGCTGCCCGGGGTGATACCCAATGCCAGGGCTGGAAATACATCGGTGAGCAAATTCAGGTATAAGATCTGCAAAGGGAAAAGGGAAAAATGGAGTCCCGCGATAGCCGTCACAGCGATCACCAGCAGCTCGCTGAGATTGCAGGATAAAAGATAGATCACAAACTTCCGGATGTTATCGAAAATGATCCTGCCCTGGCGGATGGCCACCACGATGGAAGCAAAAGAATCATCCTGCAAAACCATTGCTGCGGCTTCCTGCGCCACCTGCGTTCCGCGCACGCCCATGGCTATTCCGATATCGGCTTTTTTCAGCGCGGGCGCATCATTGACACCATCGCCGGTCATGGCCACCACTTCACCTTTTTCCTGCAGCACACGGATGAGATCAAACTTTTGCGCCGGACTTACACGTGCGAAAATTTTTGCGTTCCGCCATCGCCGCTTTTCATTTTCGTCCAGCTTGCTATACGGAACCATTTCTTTTCCCGGAATTACTTCATCTTCCCCCGCTTCCACCAGTCCAAGCTCATGGCCGATCGTGCGCGCTGTTGCCGGGTGATCACCTGTTACCATTATGACATCAATGCCGGCGCTTTTACATTCCCGGATAGCGTCAAACACCTCCTCCCGCGGCGGGTCGAGCAAACCGAAAAGTCCGGCAAAAGAAAGCTGATCTGTAATTTTTTCCGGCTGCATTTTGATTTCGCGGAAAGCGGCAGCGATGACGCGTAGCCCCGATTTCGCCAACTTTGCCGCCTCTCCGGACCAATACTGCTTTTGATTTTCGTCCATTGGGATTGCTTTTTCTTCGCCCGAAACAAATGAACATTTTTCCAGCAGCTCCTCCACCGCACCTTTGGCCGCGATAAAATAACTGTCTTCAGACCGGTGCAGGGTGGCCATCATCCGTGTTTCTGATGTGAATGGTTCTTCATCAATTTTTGGAAACTTCGCACGCGTTTCGGCAATATTGATCCCGCCCTTATGCGCAAACTTCAACAAGCCTGTTTCCAGCGGGTCGCCTGATTCTTTCGAAGTTTCACCATTAAAAATTAATTCCGCTGTGTTGCATAAAACTGAAATCAGCTGAAGCTTCATGTAATTAAAACCCGGCTCCGGAGGAAATAATTCTTTAATTCCGGCAACAGGATTTTCATCCGGTAAAATGAGCTTATGGACTTCGATCCGGTTTTCTGTAAGCGTACCTGTCTTATCCGTGCAGATCACACTCGTTCCGCCAAGGGTTTCAACGGCTGATAGTTTTTTCACGATCAC
>DATDOQ010000088.1:0-10885 GCA_035293205.1 Bacteroidia bacterium | reverse complement strand
TCCTGGGTATCGCAGAAACAGGTGGTCATGCGAAAATGCTTGTTGAAGACGGCAAGGTGAAACTAAACGGAAATGTGGAAGAACGAAAACGCGCAAAGCTGCGACCGGGTGACCAGGTTGAGGTTGACGGAAAAGTTTTTCTGATGACTTGATGAGAATGGAGAAGGCCCGCCTACGTCCTTCGGCGAGCTCAAGACTTCGACGGACAATGGAGGGAGGAGTGGGGAGAATGTGCTGATCCTCATACGATACGCTTCGGCGCATAAATGGGAAAATGGGGTTAATGGGAAAATGGGGGTAATGGGGGTAATGGGAAAATTGGAATAATCCTTCTCTGCTTCAATTCTTACCATTTCATAATTTGTACCTTTTCGTACCCGATAGCCATCAGGTTCGTAATTTCATATTTCGTATTTCGTACTTTTTCGTATTTCCTCCTACGCTTCGCTTCGGCGGACAAGTCGTACTTTTCATAATTTTGTATTTCGTACTCTCAAATATTAGCAATCACATACTGGCTTACTTTCGTTAGTAGATGAATGCGATCTTTTCCGCGGACATTGTGCGGGTGGCCGGGATACATGTAATAATCGGTTTGGACACCTTTATCAACGCATGCTTTGGTGTAAAGCAGGGTGTGTTGCCACACAACTACATCATCGGCAGTTCCATGGACCATCAATAATTTTCCCTGCAGATTTTCAATGTAATTGAGCGTATTCGATTCCTTGTATCCTTCCGGATTTTTCTGTGGCGTGTCCATATATCGTTCCGTGTACATTACTTCGTAATAACTCCAGTCGGTCACCGCGCCGCCTGCCACGCCGACTTTATACAAACCTGGTTTTCGTGTCATCAGTGAAGTGGTCATGAATCCGCCATAACTCCAGCCATAAACGGCTAAACGTCGTGTGTCAACGAATGATTGCGCTTGCAAAAACTGAGCTCCTTTTTCCTGATCAGCAATTTCCTGCGTGCCGAGGTGACGGAATGTCGCTTGTTCGAATTTTGATCCGCGATTACCTGAACCTCTCCCATCAATTGTGAAAACAACAAATCCCTGCTGGGCCATGTAGTAAAGAAAAAGATCGGCGCCGCCCAGCCATGAATTGGAGATCAGCTGCGCATTCGGACCATTATAAACGTAGGTAAACGCAGGATATTTTTTGGTCGAATCAAAATCCGCCGGAAGGATCATACGGCACCACAACGGCGTTTGGTTATCAGCAGCAGGGATCGTGAACAGTCGAACCGCGCACTTTTTAAAAGCGGCCAGCGGATCGGCGGCAGTCAGCAATGTGGAAAGTTGTTTCCCGCCCGCTTCATAAAGTCGTTGCAAACGCGGCACACCCGGCGACGAATAGTCGTCTACAAAAAAACGTTTATCATCGGAAAAAAGTCCGTTGTGTGTACCTGTTTCTGGGGTTAACTTTTTTAATTCCGGTTTTTTCGGATCAGTGGAAGCCGCGTAGATATATTTTTCGCAGGTACCCAGCGGTGATGCCTGGAAATACACCCACAAGCCATTTTTATCAAAACCATAAACATTGACTACATGAATTTCCGGCAAAGCTTTCTTTTCTTTCTTGGGATCTCCCGGCGTAAAGCTTAATTCAGAAATTAATTTCCCGTTTGTTGTGTAGAGATATAGGGTGTTTGCACCTTCCGGGTTGCTTTTTGTAACTAGATCACTTTGCCAGATAAACATATCATCATGACCGGGAACAAATAAAAGCGGATTCATCGGGTGGACATATTTTGAATCCGTTTCTTCGAACAGAGTTTTGTCAAATGAGCCTGTCGCGGCATCATACCGTTTCACCCATAAATGATCCTGCTCGCGGTTGACGATCACGACATAAATTGAACGGTTATCCGGACTCCATGAAATATTTGTGAGGTATTGTTCTTTTGGTTCACCTGTCTTCAGATAAACGGTTGTACCTGACTCCGCATTATAAATGCCAATGGTAACCTCATGTGAAACGCCACCTGCCATCGGGTATTTGATCATCGTTGTAACGGCCGGCTGTTTCGATAAATTCAATATCGGGTAATCTGTCACCATTGATTCATCCATGCGATAAAAAGCAAGCAGGCGTCCGGAAGGCGACCAGAAAGTTCCTTTTGATATACCGAATTCGTCACGGTGTACACTTTGTCCACACACGATTCCGGGATTCTCTTCTTTTGTAACAGGTGTCAGTGTGCCATTTTTATTAACCCAGAGATTATTGCCAACTGTATAAGCAACGTAACCTGTTTCCACGGCTTCATCGAACCGGTCTGCTTTTTCAGAATAAGCTGGCTTCACCGCCATGGTCAGGCGCCCGTCTGAAGTATTATACGTTGCCGTGTAATTGCCTGCATTATAAATAAATGAAGTGCTGCTTGTCCATACAATAAATGGAAATGTTTTGATCTCATTGACTGCCCGCAGCTGGAGCGCTTTAATTTTTTCATTGAGCTGATCAAGTGTCAGGATAACTGTTGTGTTTTCCTTTTCCGCATTCACGCTCACCAGCGATTGTTTGCCATTTTTATTTTCGATAAAATAATAGCTCGGCGTTCCTTTGATCCAGCCCAATTGGGTAAGCCGCTGCGGAATCAGGCTGTCCCGGGAAGCAAACACACAATTTTCAAGGGTAAGTTTTTTGTTCTGCGCCTGTAAAACAAGGGGAAGAAGAAGTAGGAGTAGAATGCGGTATTTCATAGAGGCCCGAAAATTACAAAAAGATACTCTCAGGTAACCGGGTTAAACGGATCTATGGAGATTTTTCCCTTATAAAGAGATAATACCTTCCACGTAAGAAGCTTTCCTGTAAATTTCAATAACATTATCGGGGGAAAGCATAACCTGGCGGGCAGTAATGCTGATGTATTTTCCATGTTCAGAAGGCTGATGCTTCACCTCGGCGCCGTCGTCAAACAGACTTTCTACCAGCGCTATTTTTTGATTGTCGGAAGGAACGATGAACTTGAACATATAGATCATCGGCCATGACAGTTTGCTCAGCTTGTTCTTCAGCTCATCTAAGTTCGGTTCTGCCATAATTAATTAAATGTCCTGGTTGAATTTCCGAAGCTTCCCTGGTCGTTTGCAAGCTGAATTTTACAAAAATTATACCTACAAATCCGGATTTCCTAAAAAAATTCTTCCAGGCGGCGGCGATCTTTTTTTGTGGGCCTTCCTTTGCCGGAATAAAAAACAGGCGGAGCTTTTTCTTTCATGACCTTCAGCTTTTCATATTCATCCGCCGGTGTCAGATCCTCATAATACAAATGCGTGAATTTCGCCGCAATCCGGTTGGACGGGAAACCAGTGACACGAATGGTTTTTGTGACAGGACCACTTTTAAAACTGAGCATATCACCAGCTTTCAGCGCTTTCGAAGCCTTAACCAGTTCGCCGTTCAATTTTATTTTTCCGCCTCTGCAGGCGGCTGCCGAAAGCGAGCGTGACTTATAAATGCGCACGTACCATAGCCATTTATCTGCCCGTGTATTTTCAGTCATGCGAAGGATTTTTCATACACCAAACGAAGATACGGACCAGGAACGTTGCTACCCGGGGTAAACAGATTGCTAAATTTTGTTAGCAGGTAATATTTCCTGTGAATAAAGTGGTGTGTTGCAGCCGGCCGACTGGAAAAATGCGTAATTTCAAAGAACCCCCCAAAAAAAATCTGCTGATGGCGGTTCTTCCGGCGTTTAATAAGTTTTCATTTCTTGCTGTTGCGTTCTTATTTCCCCTGTCTCTTTTTTCCCAGGGATCAAACCTTGTTCCTAATCCTGGTTTTGAAGAATATGAAAAGCTTCCCTGCGACTGGCTCACAGAAGGGCCGGATGACCTTGTGAAGGATTGGGAGCGGCCGAGCACAGGAACCCCCGACATCATCAGCGATCTCGTTAAGAAAGATTGTTATGCGCATGCGCATTCGGAGTCGCCTACAAAGCTCGGCACTGAAAAACCGCATTCAGGTCATGTCATGGGAATGATCGCCGTGTATGGCCAGGGTGGTTGTGAATTTCCCGACTATCGCGAATATTTCGGTGTCAGGCTGCTTCAGTCATTGGTTCCGGGAAATAAGTACTATGCCGAAATGTATGTTTCACTTGCGGATCATTCCGGTTATGCCACCAATAATCTTGGCTTGTGTTTTTTTGCAGGAAAACCGGATCAGGGAAGCGATTGTGTATTTCCGGGTCAGCCGCAGGTGAATGAAAAGAATGTGATTGAAGTGACAGAAGGCTGGTGGAAAGTGAGTGGCAGCTTTATTGCCAAAGAAAATTATAATTACCTGGCGATCGGAAATTTTTTCGATGGTGATAATACAAAAACCATTAAACGCCCGGGTTCCGTTTTGAATCCATATTATCATTACTGGGATCACCAGTGCGCGTTGTATTACATCGATGATGTTCTTGTTCGCGAGGAACCCATGCTGTTTATTACCGGCGATACGCTTGTTCCCGCTGGCAGTATTGCGCAGCTCCGTGCTTCCGGCTGTAAAAAATACAAATGGGCCGATACAGCAGATCCTGGCCGGATCCTCGGTCATTCAGATTTTCTGCAAGTTGATGTAATGAGCCGTCGCTCCTTTTATGTGTACAGTGATTGTGACACCGGGATGATAACTGTTGATGTCACATCACTGGCAGCTCCTGTGGAAAGTGAGCGCACATTAAATGGCCGTAAAGTGAAAAAGCAGCGGACCGTTTATGTTACAAATACCGAACTTACTATCGAGCTTTATGACCGTGACCAGCAGGACGGGGACATCGTTTCACTTTACCTTGGCGATTCCTGCCTGATCAGCAATTACACGATTACAAAACGAAAAAAATCGATTAAGATTCATATTGACCCGGAAAATCCGGCGCCGGTAATACTTCACGCAGTGAATGAAGGTAGCGTACCACCCAATACGGCAACAGTCATTATACGCGACGGCAAAAGCGAAGCGGTGGTCATTTTGCGTTCCGATTTTAAGAGCAGCGATTCAGTCGAGCTTATTTACCGTCCGAAGAATTGATCCTGACCGGTCAATTTGTAACTTCGGTTAATGGAATTACCTGTCGGTTCTGTCGTTTTGCATCAGCAATACGGGCGCGGAAAAGTTATCGCCGAACACGAACTATTCTGGACCATTGATTTCGGGAAACCTGGAGTAATGGACATTACGCGACGGAAAGAGGACTTCCTTTCACTCATCGCCTTGCCCGGCGAAAATAAAACCGGATTTACAATGGAAGAATTGGAACAAACACTCCGCCGGATTCTCGACGAATATGACGGCGGAAAAGAAGTTGAACTGGCGGGACGCTGGCAGGGAGGCAAGCTCCTGGTTCAACCGGCGGATCAAAGTCTCAAACCAAAAGAGATCCCGACTGAAGCTTTTTTTCACAAGATCGTAATGCTGCGCGACCGGTTGCGTGTGCTTGAGCAAAAGATTAACGCGCACCCAAAGCTCACGGATGAAGACAAAGTGGAAATGCAACAATACATCACGCGTATTTATGGCAGCCTGACTACGTTCAATGTTTTATTCCGGAATAAAGAAGATCATTTCGAAGGCGGGAAAAGTGTGGATTAAAAATTATTTAATTGACTGCTTCGTGGATGGAATTACTGTTATTCCAGGGAACCGTTGATAAGCTCTTTAATGAGAAGAATCAGCATCATCAGCGTTAGAAAAATAGCAAGCAGCGGAATCAATGGCATATTTCCAAATGAGATTGGGATCCTGTATGGACGTTCCGCGTTCTTTCTGTTGTAGCGTAAATAGATCACAGAAACATTCACGAGTATAAAACAGGCAAAGACAATAATATTCGAGACGATGGCCACCGTTTTCAGATCGCCTGCCAGCGTGGAGAATCCGGCTATGATTGCAGACAGGATCAATGCCGGAATTGGTGTTTTTCTCCGGGGAGAAACATTCGAAAAAAAACGTCCCCGTTTTGCTTCCAGGGACATGCTGTAAATGATCCGCGAAGATCCGTGAAGCGATGATAGAAGTGTATTCGATGTGGAGAACAATGCGATCACGGCAATTGTCATCGCGCCCGTCAATCCGAAACGCGATTCAACGATCACGGAAAGCGGATTGTCGGATCCTGCAACCTTTTCAACCGGCACCGCGCTGACTGCAGCGAAAGCCACAAGCATGTAAAGCACAAAAACAATTGCGGAGGAAATAAATATGGCGCGCGGAATATTTTTTTCCGGCTCTTTGGTTTCTTCACTTAGCTTGACAATGTTTTCAAAACCTTTGTAAGCAAAAAATGAAAGCGCCCCGCCAATGAGGATTCCCTGCGCGCCCTGCGCTGGCATTTCCACGTAATTTCCAGTTGCAAGTGTTGGCCATGCAGTATAGATGACAAACACCAGTCCGCCCACTTCGATAATGGTAAAAATGATCGTCATCATTGCAGATTCCTTTATGCCGATGATATTAATGACCAGCATGAGGCCGATTATGCCCAGCGCCACCGGGACGTGACTGACTTCAGCGAGGCGGCCGAAATATCCTGCAAACGCCAGCGCAATAGTCGCAACCGCTTCGATGCCGGCCAGCGCGACTAGCCATCCAATGACGAAACCGGTTTTTTGCCGATGGCTTCGGAGAGATAGGTGAATTCTCCGCCCGCTTTCGGAAACATGGCAGCAAGCTCTGCATATGAAAAGGCGGTGGCGAGCGCTGCAATAAAAGAAAAGAGAAAAGATGCCCAAAGCAGGTGCCCGCTGAATGCCACGCATTCGCCGATGATCGCATAGATGCCGGCTCCCAGTATAATTCCGACTCCAAAAAAAGTAACCTGCCAGAGATTGAGCGTTCGCTTCAGGCTTGTCATGCCCGCATGGCTGCAAAATTCAAACCTTTTGCAACTGATAAACAGGAAATGCGCAGGATGTTATAGGTCCAGGTGAAATTGACGCGTTGCCATTTCTTCAATGGCTTTGCCAATAGCGAGACAGGCAGTGGCCGCCGGAGAAGGCGCATTCAGCACATGGATGGCGTTGTCGTTGAATTCAATTTTAAAATCATCGATCATATTTCCTTCGGGAGAAAGTGCCATGGCTCTCACGCCGCTGCGGGAAGCTACAATATCATCCGATTCAAGCGTTGGAATCAGCGTGCGAAGCCTTTTCAGAAAAAAAGCTTTTGAAAAAGCGCCGCGGTATTCATCCAGACCGAACCGGAGGTTTTTCGCGAAAAATTTCCAGGTGCCGGCGAAAGAAAAAGCATCGATAGTATCCTTCAGGCTGAATGATGTTTTGTTATACCCTTCGCGCTTGAAAACAAAAACCGCATTCGGACCGCATTCTACGCCGCCGTGGATCATCCGGGTGAAATGCACGCCGAGAAAAGGATATTTCGGGTTCGGCACGGGGTAAACCAGGTTGCGCACTTTGCCCCGTCCTTTTTCAGTGAGATCATAATAATCACCCCGGAAACCAACGATCGCTGCATCCGACTTTGCGCCTTCTTTTTTTGCGAGACGATCACTCTGCAGTCCGGCGCATGTGACAATAAACCGCGCGTTAAATGTTCCATGGCTGGTAACGACATCGGTTTTTTCGCCGTCATGCACAAAATCCAGAACATCCATTGAAAGAAATATTTTACTTCCCGGAAATTTTTGCTCAACGAGTTCGCCAAGCTTATGGGTGACGGCGGGAAAATCAATGATACCTGTGCAACCAACCCGGATGCCGGCAATGCCTTCCACATGCGGTTCAATTTCCCGGATGCGTTTCGCATCGATCAGCTCGATGTCTTCCACGCCATTGGCGATGCCGTTGCCGAAAACTTTATTCATGTGCGCCAGTTCGCTTTCTTTCGTGGCGACAATGATTTTTCCGCAGATATCGTGCGCGATCTTAAACTCCTTCGCAAACGCAACCAGCTCGCGCCGGCCCTCTACGCAATTTTTTGCCTTGTACGAGCCCGGCTTGTAATAAATGCCAGAATGGATCACCCCGGAATTTCTTCCGGTCTGGTGGGGCGCAAGACGGTCTTCTTTTTCAAGGACCGCAATCTTCAGCCGGGGATATTTCAAGTTGATCTTGTAAGCCGCTGCAAGCCCGACACAGCCCCCTCCTACAACCACTACATCAAAATATTGTTTATCCACAGAAGCGAAAATTTGCGCGTAAAGATAAGGAACCGCTTGTATGGACTTCCGGCAAAAGAAATGTCAGAAATTAAAGGTGGTTCTCAGCTAACAGGTTGTTCCCGTCTTGCCCTTTCTGGCTCATATTTGGTTTTCAGCTGCGCCTGGCCGATTACGTTTGCTTTTGTCAAAGCGATAAGCAGCGAAATAAATCCTGCAAACATAAAGGAACCTCTGATCCAGCTGAGGTATTGCCAGGTCTGACCACGCTCCAGCCATTCGGCGGCAGTAACGGTGGTGGAATCGCTGCTTTCCGAAAACGCAATAAGTTCAGGCACGAAATAGGTGGCCGTTGCAAGTATTGCAAGCGCGTATATAACGGTTGGAGTAAGAATAAATTTCCGCCGGGCTGTCACTTTCCAGTTCAGCATCAGCGCTGCGAGGGTTGACAGAATTGCCACCGGGTGTATAAACATCCAGAAATTTTCCTCGTGAATTCCGTAATCACCTTTCAGCATGCTGGTTGATTCCGGAAGGTGAGAGAGAAAGGGTGGAAAGTAAACGATGTGGGAATACACGACGCCGCCGATGATAATGCCCCAGGTCACGACCGTGAGATACAGGAAGAATTGTCTTGCTTGTGTCATGATGATTTGGTTTTTGGTTTGATTAATTTTTGGTTTTGAGGTAATTCGTTACACCCCCATCCCGCAATATTTGCACACTGTCGCGTCTTCCTTGATAACTTCCGCGCAATGCGGACATTTTTTATTGATTCCCTGCGCGATCACCGAAGGAAGCAGTGCAACTGCAATGACAAGCACAGGCAAGATCGCGCTTAATAAAAACCAAATTGCCGGGTTACGTCCTTTTGCTCTTGCTATAATGGCGCCGACGATGCCTGCAACAACCATCAGCAGAATAATTCTGATCATTGTGTAATAATTTTATTTATTCGTTTTTATTTTTTCTGCAAATCACTCACGCCGATAAAAGGCACAGAACCGCTTCCTGTGACGGAAGGGAGAACACCGTTCCATTTTTCGATGGCTTTGAGGTTCGCTTCAATTTTTCTTAATTCGATAAGGTCAGGTGAAATGTTCATTTTCTGCAGGCGCAATGCCTCTGCCTCTGCAGTTGCCGCCGCAATGGTTTGTTCCGCCTCAATTTTTATTCGGTCCAGGTCCCTTTTTGCTTTCAGGGCATGCTGTTCAGCGGTCTGTTTTGCTTCAATTGCATCCATAAAGACTTTGGAAAAATTAAAATTGACAATGGAAAAAGCGTCCACTGCAATGTTTGATACCAGCAGCCGTTGCGTAAGCGCCTCTTTGATTTCCGTGCTTACGGCCGGTCGCTTGGCAATAAGTTCTTCTGCCGAATATTTGGCTGACACAGCCTTCATCACTTCCTGGATGGCGGGGTCAATGATTCGCTCTTTGAATTCAATGCCGATCGTCTGATAGACCACATTGGCCTTGTCCGGAATAATGTGATAATTAAGGGCAACTTTTAAAGATACATCCTGCATATCCGATGAGGCTGACGCGGCATCCGTTTCCGCTTTCTGTATCTTGACGTCCATCCGGATGATATCCTGCATGATGGGAATCCTGAAATGCATGCCTTCATCAAGCACTTTATCCTGAACGGCGCCGAAGTTCAGCACGATTCCCCGTTCACCGGGACCGATCTGAACCCATGGCTTGAACAGAAGAATTACTATGAGGATAAGTCCAACAATCAGCAATGTCCGCCATGGGCCTTTTCTGAATACGCGTTGCACTGAATCCATATTGAAAGTTTGATTGTCCATCTTGTTTTTGGTTTTTAAGATTTATTAAATGAATGTCTTAGCGAATCGATCTGTTTTTTGCTGCCGATATTTCCACGCAGGGTTTACAATATTAAAACAATATTCTGGGAGTGATGCAAATTGAATTAAATCTAACGAGCTCCGCGTTGTCGGTCAGCGTTGCCCGCGATATAGGTGGACACCAGAATAAATGGTGGAAATGAAAATTTCCGCAATCAGCAGAATTATCAAGGTAAAATTTATTGTTGAAGAGGGAAATATTGGTTCAAACCCAGCGTACCGTTGCCCATTTATACGCTACAGCCGCAGTGCAGGTGAAATGCCTATGCCAATTGCTTATTGCTATTTGATAATTGCTCCCTGTTATTTTCGTTTGAGTACGAGCTTCGCATCCGGGTGTGGATCCTCGGTGCGCATCCAGATATTCTTCCGGTCTTTATCGGTAACGACCCAGTTTGCATTTAATTTTTCCCAGGTTGAGCCAACTGGCAATACGAAAAGCAGATTCTGATCATAGGTGCCGGCAGCCTTATACCAATTGCCTTTTACTTCACCTGATCCGGAACTGATCGTGAGCGTATTGTTTTTTTCAAAGTTTAAAGTCCAACCAGCAAACCCGGCGGTTTCATCCACGTTGCCGTTCGATGTATAAGAAGACACTTCCCATTTGCCATGTACAACAACTTTTGCAACATCATTTCTGACACAGGAGCTAAAAATGAAAACCGCACAAACGGTTAACAGAGCAATAAGACTTTTCATGATTGAGGTTTAATAAGGGGTAAATTTTTCAGGTACACTAAGATACGTGAATCGTTGAATGCTTATTGGGGAAACTGGTTTAAATCTGTTAAAAAATAATATGACGAAAATTAGTTCCTTGCAGGATTTCACAGTTTCCCAGTCAAGATATTGCATTTTGAGAAGGGATCAACCGCCCTAGCTTCAACA
>DATDOQ010000087.1:0-5172 GCA_035293205.1 Bacteroidia bacterium | reverse complement strand
CCCATAACCAGTTATTCAGGCTTTGCGCCATGAATACGCTATCATCACCCGCAACGATCAGGGGAAAACCGCTTAGTTTTTCAGTTTGTTCTTTTAACGCTTCCGATAATGATGCCATTTCACGTTCCGCATTTTCATAGGTGCTGAATTTTGGTCCACGAATAACGAGGATGCCGGGTATTAAAACTTTAACATCAGAAAATGTTACCGGTAAATTTAGTGTTGGCGAACCGGATAATAATTCCCTGCGTTTTACACCCGCAGCGGCAATCACAACTTTGGAGCCGGTATTCAGGCCGTCGCCACTGTAATCAAGCGTGTCGATGCTCGTTTGTGTATGGAAATGGATGTCGCGGGCCGGGTCAATCCTTTCGAGCATGTGACGGAAAAATTCAGGAATGTTTTTTACGTCGATTTGCGGATCATCTTCGCCGGCGGCAATAAAAAGAAATTTTGCGAGTGAAAGCTGACCTGTTCCAAGAATATGATTGGCGATGGTCAGGATTTCAGACGGACGTTTTTCTTCGAGGTAAGGCGTGTAGCGTTCACTTCCGACGGCGAGCAAAAGCGGGTGCACGCCGGCAGCATCCACAGCATTGACCGCGCGTAATCCGGGGATTTCATCCTGCAATGCTTTTCCTGCAAGTTCATGGACCAGCATCCCGAAGCTGGTATCTTCCTGGGGCGGGCGACCCACAACCGTGAATGGCCAGATCGCATCATCCCGGTGAAAAACGCGATGTACGCGAAGCAACGGGAATGGATGACGAAGACTGTAATAACCGAAATGATCTCCGAAAGGTCCCTCCTCTTTATTCTCCCCTGGAAAAATTTCGCCGGTGATCACAAAATCGGCATCGGCAGCAATGCAGAAACCTTCGCGGTAATTGTAACGGAATCGCCGGTTGCCTAAAACGCCGGCAAAAGTGAGTTCCGGAATTCCTTCGGGCAAGGGCATGACTGCCGCGAATGAAAGCGAAGGTGGACCTCCCACAAAAATGGAAACTTTTAGCGGTTTGCCTTTTGCATTTGATTTCGACTGGTGCACTCCGATACCGCGGTGCAGCTGGTAATGAAGTCCTGCTTCTTTATCGCGGACGTAATCATTTCCACTCAGCTGGACACGGTACATGCCGACGTTCGAATGCAGCACGCCTGGTTGATCAATGTCTTCCGTATATACCACCGGCATGGTTACGAATGCGCCGCCATCCATTGGCCAGTGCCTTATCTGCGGAAGTTCACTGAGCCGGATCTCGTTTTTAAGAACGGGAAGCGAATTTGTTTTTTTGGGAAATGATTTAAGTGCGGCAATACCAGCGCTGAAATTGGTGATCGGGTGACGCAGCGCTTCCATCGGATTCGATTTCAGCTTTACCAGCTCGCGCACTTTATCAATCGAATTCCGGAATAAAAAAAGACTGCGCTCGCGTGTGCCGAAAATATTGGATACTGCGCGGAATTTACAGCCCCGGACGTTTTCAAAAAGAAGCGCGGGGCCACCCGCTTCATGCACGCGAAGATGAATGGCCGCCATTTCGAGGTTGGGATCAACTTCCTCTTTCACCCGCACGAGATGACCGTTCCTTTCCAGGTCTTCGATGCATGCGCGCAGACTGCTATAGTTCATTGGGCCGAAGTTACACTATTGAAATGGCTAAGCCAGCACCCATTTTAAGCCACAGCGTCCGACAGAATATCAAAAACAACTTCAGATTATTAAAAACTTGAACCACGGAGGCACAAAGACACAGATGAAAAAAATGTAAAAAACCGTGTCTCCGTGAATCTGTGGTTATAAAAGCTCATCAAGAAAAATCTGCAAAATCAGCTGCCGGATTTTTAGTCGCGGCGGCAAATTCCGTTGAATGCGCAGATCCGGCACGTTTCCAATTCTTCCGTCTGGACGAAATCTCTGGAAGAGTCAAAAAGTTCTTCGAGCAGTTCAAGAAGCGCCTCTTCAAAGGTGTCGAGGACTTCGGGTAACAAAATTTCCCCGGCGGGAGTTTTTACATTCATCAGCCCATTCGCAAGATGCCGGAAAGAAATGATCCCTGATTGCACCGGGACGCTGCTTTTTTTCATCCGCGAATAGAGCCATGCATACATCAGCAGCTGAAAACTCTTACCGATGGCCGGATTTTCTTTGATTTCTTTCCATTCTTTGATCTTTAATTCCTTCGGTTCTGTTTTGCCGGTTTTATAGTCGATCAGTCTTACCATTGAATTTAGCTGATCGATGCGGTCCGCAGTGCCGGCAAAGTGAATGCTTTTTCCGGCGGGAAGTACGACCGTGTGCTCCAGTTTTGCTTCTACCTCCGATACAGTAAAACGATTTTGTTTGATCTCGTTCATTTCAATCCCGAAATAATTCTCCAGGTAACGCAGCGCGATTTTTTTTGCAAGCAGGTTTTTACCGGTGGAAGATTCTTCCAGTGAATAATGTTTTGCAAACATTTCTTCGCACGTAATTTCCACCTTTTTTTTCGCCTGTGCCAGCAGCGCTTCCGTAAGCGGTTGCCCGGTCAGCGGCTTAAACAACGCTTCAAGCGCGCGATGTATGATCGTGCCGAGCTTATCCGCGCCGATCGATTCCTCCACTTCTTCCGGTTCGCGCAATCCGGCCACGTAATGAAAATAAAACTGCAGTCCGCACGCGCGATAGCTGTTGAGAAGCGAAGGCGAAATTCCTTTTGCGGCCAGCTCATCCATTTTTTGAAGGACAATCGTATCCTTTGGAATTTTGATCGGCGGTGGGGGAGCGGATGCAAGCGGAATTCCCGGATCAAAAACCGCTTCCGTCACTGTTGCGTTTTTATTACGCGCGGGCAATTCATGCAAAAGCTGCGTGATGAACCTGCTTTTCTCCCTGTTCCCGAAAGCTTCCTGGTCGGTATTATAAAGGATGTGAAAATTTTTCGCGCGCTGCAGCAGCCTGTAAAAATTATACGCGGCGGTTGCGTCCCTGTCGCTCCAGACGGGCAGCCGGAACGCTTTTCGCAGCTCGTAAATTATAAAAGTTGGCTGGGTCCGTGCTCCCGGTAAAATATTTTCATTGGCCCCGAGGAGAATTACATTTTCAAAATCGAGCGTACGCGTTTCCAGCAAGCCCATGATCTGAAGACCTGCGACCGGTTCGCCGTAAAAAGGAAGCGACGTGGAAATAAGCTGCTGGGTGATCAAAGCGCGCAAAGATTTCAAGTCGGTTGCAACCGGCCATTTCTGGTGAAGCGTTTGCGCCCTTTTTACAATGATGTTCAGCTGGAATAAATACTCGGTCTCAATATTGAATTTTCCGGTTGTGCCGGCGGTGAAAACGGAGCGCAGTATTTCAATGATGCGCTGAAGGCGGTTTAAAGCAGTGGGCGTATCCGTCCAGGGCACAAGCATTTCCGCAAACATCCCCAATGCACCACCATCGCCTTTCAGCAATGTTTGCAGCTTCGATTGGGTGGCGAAAATAATATTGAGCCTGGAAATTTCGCTTTCAAGTTTTTCCGGGATACCCGAACCTGTGAGAAGTCGCCGGACATACGGATGACAAAGCAGGCGGATCAGATCGCTGTGATAATATTTCAATTCGCCCTGGCGGGAATGAATGCTGAAACGTTGCGCATTTTCATGCAGGCGGAATAATGAAATAACCAGCTCTGCCACCGGCGTGTTGCGCAAGGGAAAGCCCATGGTAATATTTACCGTTTCAGCGCGATCAGGCAATGCATGCAGCAATGGAAGCAAAAGCATTTCATCTGCCAGCACCACGGCGGTAGAAGTGGAATGCATTTCAGCAGGATCGAAAGTTTCGAGGAAATGCGCGGCCGCTTTTGCCTGTGAAACGAGGCGGGCGACACCAGTTACGGAAACCTTCTTGGTTTCGGTTGAAATACGGTCCTCAATATGATCGAAGGCAATCTTCGGGCCTGCAGCCGGCTGAAAATATTTTTTCTTCCACTGGCGCAAAAAACGTCCTGCCTCCTGCGCAGGCTGATCCATGTAATAACGATCCGCGTCCCACAGCACATCAGCGCGGCCGCTTTCCTGCAAAACGGAAATTATTTTTTCCTCTGACGGGCTGAGCGCGTTGAAGCCGGCGAAAACGATTTTTTTCCAACGGAACACCGTTCCCGGGGTCGTTATTTTTTCAGCTACTGCCCTGTAAGCTAAACCCGCATAACCTTTCCGTTCATCCGATAAAGCTTTTTTATAATCGCGGTACCAGATTCCGATGCGTTCCCAGAAATGCAGGTATTGTTTTTGAAAATCAGTGAGCTGGTCCTGGCCGAGGCTCCAGTTTTCAATGACACGAATATCGCGCAGGTTGCCAAAAAGTTTTTCCGTATCGGCAAGGCAATTATCGGCTTCGCTGAAATCCGCCAGCAAAGTGGGGGCCCATTTGCAGAATAAATCGAACGGCTCGGCTTTTGCGCCCTCCGCATTTTTATAAACGGAATAAAAAATAAAAAGCTGCTCTGCAAGATCCGTTTGCTGCAGACCGGAAAGTTCCCAGGTAAAATCATCGATCGCATATATTTCCGGCGCCCACACCGGTCCCTGGAATTTTGAAGCGAGATGTTTTTTAAGAAAAAGTCCGCCACGACGATTCGGCAGAACCACGCACACCTCATCCAGCTTTTTCCCGAAGGAATTAAAAAGAAAATCGCTGACCTTTTCGAGAAAATCTGCCATACAAACTATCTGTAACTTTGAAGCGCGACAAAACTAAAGATTTATGATCCGCTTTCCCCAGTACCGCCGGTATAAAAGCGGGAGTTCCTTTTTTAAAATAACCAGCATCATTAATTTCGAGGAAGTTAGGAAAATTGGGGACAAGTGGGTGATCGAATCTTACGAAGCCAGAATTTTACCTGATTATCACCTGCTTAATGATCTTATCTATAGTTACGCAGATTTCGCGGAAGAAATAAGCGAAGAGGAGTATTTGGAGGTGCGTAATAAAGCGCTGGGTGGTTGATTTTTGATGACAATCCTTCAGTCCATTCTCCCACTTGTCCGCCGAATCGTTGCGTAAGAGGATTTTCCCATTAACCCCATTTTCCCATTCTCCCATTTATACGCCGAAGCCTTAGGTAGGCGGATTGCAAATTGCATTACTGTCCATTGCCCAATTGCAACTTTTGTATTTCATACAGCCCAATAATTTCGCCGCTTGCC
>DATDOQ010000086.1:0-6745 GCA_035293205.1 Bacteroidia bacterium | reverse complement strand
AATTGACCTCTGGGCGAGTTGCTCCCGTGACGAAAAAAATCTACATACTGTGGAACAAATCAGGCTGTTCCACAAATCACCCGTTCACGATTTCGCCGCCATTGGGATGTAAAACCTGTCCGGTGATAAAACTGGAATCATCGCTGGCTAAAAAAAGAAAGCACGGAGCAATCTCGGCGGGTTCTCCGGCGCGTCCCATCGGGCAATCACTTCCGAAGGTGGCTATTTGTTTCCTGCTCATGGTCGATACGATCAGTGGTGTCCAGACCGGCCCCGGCGCTACGGCATTCACGCGGATCTTTTTATCCACCAATGCCGCCGCAAGTGAACGTGTGAATGAAACCACCGCTCCTTTTGTAGCAGAGTAATCCAGCAGGTGTGCGCTTCCGCGGTATGCCGTTACGCTCGTAGTATTAATGATGCTGCCGCCTTTTTTCATGTGTTTCAGCGAGGCCTGAACGATGTAAAACATAGAAAAAAAATTTGTTTCAAATATTTTACGGAGCTGCTGCGACGTGATCTCCGTTATTTTTTCCTGCGGAATATGCGTGGCGGCATTATTTACAAGAATGTCAATGCGCTCAAACTGGTTAACAGTTTTATCAACCAGGCGCTGACATTGCGCCTCCCTGCTTAAGTCTCCCGGGATCAGCACGCAATTCGCTCCCAGTGATTCAACATACGATTTTGTAAACAGCGCGTCTTCTTCTTCCTCCGGTAGATGACTTATTGCTAAAGAAGCTCCGTGACGCGCAAACGCGACCGCCACCGCGCGGCCAATCCCGCTGTCGCCACCGGTGATCAATGCAATTTTTCCTTCCAGCTTTCTTCCCGTTTCGAGCGCCTTTGAATCAAAAATAGGCAGCTCTTTCATTTTATATTCCAGGCCCGGTGGACGCTGCCGCCGCGCAGGATGGATTCTTCTTTTGGGTTTTGCCTTCTGCATAAAATCCGGATCAGGGAAAAGTATGCGGGCAAATAACCGGCCAAATTATAAGAATGGAGAATGGAGGGAGGAGAATGGAGTAAATCCTCCTACGCTAAGGCTTCGGCGGATAAATGGGGTTAATCATCCTTCGCTGCGCTCCGGCGGACAAGTGGGAAAATGGGAAGAATGTGATAATGTGATAATGGAAAAATGGGGTTAATCCTCCTGCGCTACGCTCCGGCGGACAAGTGAGAAAATGGGGATAATGAGATAGACAAAGTAAATTCAGAATTTTTCAATCTTCAATCTGGTTATTAATAAATCGCAAATCGCACTTAATATTTCATACCTTTTCTCAGCACTCAATTCTCCTTTTTCATAATTTGTACTATTTCGTATTTCGCACCATTTCGTATTTTTCGTATTTCGTACTTCCTCTTCACCATCTATACCTCTGCGTTTTTCCTCCCTGCAACAGCTGCATAACCGGCACAAGGTTGATCCCGATATACGCTTCTGCGCGGCAATAGAGGGGTTCATACCAGGCAATTCCCCAGTGAAAAATTCCGTAAAATGAATTGAAAAACAACCCAACGGCCAGCGAACGGATAGCAAGCGCTTCTTCAAGCGTAGCGACCGGTTTGAACATCCATTCAATGCTGATCGGACCGATAATATCTGCCACGAGTCGCCGGAACGGCCGCACAGGAACAAGACCGAGACTGAAGCTTAGACCAGGTCCGAATTGCCGGTTCGGGTCGTCCAGAATTCCAAGATGAATGACAGGAATTGCAGGTGAGATCGATTTGACAGCGAAGTTCTCGCGGCTGCCTTTTTTTGGCAGACTTGCTGTAAAAATATTCTTCAGGTAACGCAGGTAAAATGTATAATAAAGATCTGTGCCACGCGGATGTAAAACCAGCCGGTACAATTCCCAATCCCGCTTGCGGATCTTATTGACGCGCGCAATAAAATGAGCCTGGTCAACAGAATCTGCAACGAGTGTGAGATATTTCGAAGAATCAAGCAGGTCTGTATTCTGGAAAAGGAATAAAAAATTTCCAGACTGGTTGAGTAGCTTGTCGAGTGTATCCGTGCCACCGCGAATAAGGATGTTGTTTTTTATAAGCAGTGTAAAATGCCCTGAAGCGCCCGGATCCGATCTTTTAATCTTTTTTTTAGCAGGCTGAACAAGTCCCGGAACAAAATTTCCGGTTCGCTCAATTTGCATTTCTTCATCGAGAATATGCAGGTAAAAATCAGTGGAGGAAGCTTTTTCCGGGTAAACAGGCTGCTGACTGAAAATCTGCTGTGAAAAAAGTGCAGCGAAAAAGAAGAGAAATGATTTTTTCATCGCGGGTTAAATCGTTCCCGTGAAGATAAGCGATGTACTGTGTACTTTGTAACTTATCCAATTGCATAAGGCACAAAGTTTCTCGCCACGAAGACACAAAAAAATGCACGAAGGAAAGACTCAAAGATCATTATTTCGTCCAGTGGCTATGGATGAAGAAGTGTCTATTCACCCGCGAACGCCCGGATTTTCGTTTTGATCTGGTCCCTGACATTCCGGATTTGCGCCATTCGCTTTTCATCATTGCCGCTGAAAGCCGAAGGGTCCGGAAATCCCCAATGAAAACGTTGTCCGCCGCCTGGAAAATAAGGGCAGCGCTCAGCGGAAATTTCGTCACATACGGTGATCACATAATCAAAGCTATTTTTTTCCATCAGCATTTCATCGACCGTTTTAGTTTTGTTCGCTGAAATGTCGATGCCGTCTTCCATCATGGCACGGATAACAAATGGATTCAGGCTGCCTTTTTCGAGTCCGGCGCTTTTTGCTTCAAATTTTCCTTTTCCAAAATGATTCAGGTAGGCTTCCGCCATCTGGCTTCGCGCGGAATTATGAATGCAGACGAATAAAACCTTTTTCATAGTTTATTTCTGAAAAGATAATTAAAACTGAAAGCCGCGAGGGCTCCAAGAACGGGCGCTGCAATGTAAATCCAGAGATGTTCTGTATGGCCGGAAACGAGCGCCGGTCCGATGGAACGCGCCGGGTTCATACTTGCCCCGCAAACAGGTCCGGCGAAAAGCGCTTCCAGACCAACTACTGTGCCTGCCATAGCGGCAATGGTTTTTATAGAATATTTATTTTCCACGCCACGGATAATGGCAAGCACAAGGAAAAAAGTCAGCGCGATTTCAAGCAGGAACGACTGCGTCACAGAACCAGCGGGAAGTGTTGTCCCCAGCATTTCGTTTTGCGGAAATAAAAAATGCAGGAGCAAGCTTGCGCCAATTCCTCCGGAGATCTGCGCCGGGACATACCAACCAAACACTTGAGGCGAAATATCTTTGCGGGCGAAAAAAGTAAGGCTGACCGCCGGGTTCAGGTGCGCGCCGGAAATTGGTCCGAACGCGAGCACCAGAACAAAAACGGTCAGCCCGAATGTAGCCGCAATGCCGGGATGAGTGACAGCGCCATGGCTGAATTCATCGATGACGATTGCGCCTGTTCCGCAAAAGACAAGCAGGAATGTTCCGAGAAATTCGGCAACAACTTTTTTCCCCACGGATCTTAGCAGCAGGGTTTGCAGTCACAGGTTCCGCAACAGCCTCCGCAGCATCCGCCCGGATCATTGTTGCAGCAGCTTGTGTTGTCTTTGCAGCACGTTTCGTTTGTGCAACAATTGTTTTGGTCCTGTTTCGAACAGCACGCCGCATTGTTGCAGCAGGATGTTCCATAATTTTTGTTGTTCATAATGATCGGTTTTTTACGATTAAACATTTAACAGCATTCAGGGGAACTTCGATCGAAGATTTCAAAAAAAGATGTGATCGCTTTTTCCGCTTTTTCCCATTCTTCCGCATTGATGCAATAACAAATGCTGGTACCATCAATGTCGCCTTTGATCAATCCTGCCTCTTTCAGCTCTTTGAGATGCTGCGAGACGGTGGATTGAGAAAGCGGCAATTCATTTACGATTGCACCGCAGACACAGGACTGCCGGCTAGCCAGTAAACGAAGGATGGCCACGCGCGCGGGATGACCTAAAACCTTTGAATAACGGGCTATCCGCGCATCACGGACAGCGAACTCTTCTGTTTTTGCTTTTCCCATTAGATCGTAAAAGTACGATAAAGATTCCGAAGCTCCAAATTTCCGGACATTTTTTTCCGGAAGCCGCTGTTAGTGCGTAACTTGGAAGGGAAATTCGATTGATTAAAAACCCGGATGAAATGTACAGAAAGCTTTTTTTACTTGCTGCCCTGATGTTAATGGCCGGCGCTTTATTTTCACAGGACACGATTTACCGGATCGATCGCTCGTATGAGCGTTGTAAAGTAACAGAGGTAAGCAGGGAAGAAATCAGATATAAAAAAACCAGTCATTTAGATGGACCGGTTTACGTGATCAGCACGAAAGAGGTCTGGAAGATCGTTTATGCAGACGGGGACACCGATATTTTTAATACGCCTGGTTTCATGGCCAATGCAATTCCGCTGCGTCCCTGGGCAGTTGGGCTTAACGGTTTTGATCTGATGTTCGGAGTAATTACTGTCGTACCGGAACACCGTTTTCGTTCGGGTAATGTGAGCCTGCGGTTTCCTTTTTCCGTGGGAATAAGAACTTTAAAAGGCGATAATGTATCTTCATACGTAGAACTCTATTATTATTCTTCTTCAAAACTTTATTCCGCGGCGATTGAGCTTCTGGCGTTTCCAGCTGGTCGTATGAAAAAATGGAACTTTTTTATGGGTGCCCGTTTGGAATATGGCCAGGTGCAAACAATGCGTAATGTTTTGAATCCATTTCCGCCTCCCAATTATACCTATCAACTTTATAAAGAGCCCTTTTATGGTCTTGGTATATTAAATGGTTTTCAATACCGTCCAAGCGACCGTGTTGAATTGGCGCTCGATGCAGCCCTGGGCATGTTAATGAATGAGGAGAACAACTATGAAATGCCGATGTTCCGTTTCGGTATAACGATGAGTTATTGCATAGGGCCGTTGCCACCGGTCAAACAAAATTAATTCGCCAGCGCATTCAGACTGAGCAGCACGAGAGAATTTTCAATTTCACTTTTTTCAAAGTCGCCGGTCAATGTAACGATCCGTTCCTCGCCCGGAAGCAGATCAAATCCGTTTTCGCTGAAACGGGCATCCTGACCATCGAGCGTGATGTACACACTTTTCGCCAGCTGTTTCGTTGTGATTGAAATAAAAAATGTTCCCGAAACAGATGATGGTGTTACAATGATTTTCAATCCCGGATTCTTTGGTAATTGCAGATTTTTAGGCGAATCAAAATAATGGACACGCCGGACCGTTTGCTCATTTTCATAATAAAAAACAAGGCTTAGAACACCGTTTACTGTTATAGCGGAATCCATGAAGAATGACCGTTTGAAAACAAGCGGTATGCTACTGGTTCCATGCAATGCCACTGCCGGCACCTGCCCTTCATTTAAAATGGTTCCATCAAAGTTCATGTACCGGAACGATATAGTTCCCGCATGTGTGGATGTGTCATCATTCACGATATATACAAACACGGAGTCATTTTCTTCTTCAACGGAAACGAGCACCGGCGCGTATAATTCTTTCAGCGCATATTGCAGCAATTTCGGACGGCCAAAATAATCCACTGTTGACCATGAGGTAGCCGGCCAGCAATCGTTGTATTGCCAGAACAAAGTTCCCATGCAGTAAGGACGGTTTCGCCGGTGTGCCTGGATCGCGCGGCTGATCCCGTCGCTTTGCACCAACTGGGAAACGTAAACGTAATTGCAGAATGTATCCGGCACCGGATAATCGCGCAGCATGTATTCAGCGATCCTTTCAAATCCTCCCGGATGTTTCTGATGATTTTTCAGCCAGGTATCGTTCAGTGAATTGCAATTGCCTGCAAATTCCCGGATCGAAATCATCGATGGCAATGCCTGGAAACCATACCCGCTCATGAACCTGCCTACGTAAGTCTCATATGATTTAAGCGGATCCATTCCCCACCACACGCCCCGGTATTGAACATCCCCATTCCGGAAGGCTGCTACATTATCTGCTTCCGCTGTTGGTGAAGCTGGCCAGTAAATCGCATTGCGGTCCGCGGTCTTTACGATTTTTCTTATTTCTTCCAGGAATAACTTGTTATAACCGGCAACTATTTTTGCGGAATCAGCAGGTGTAATTCCCCGTCCTTTTTCACTGCGGTTGTTTTTCCAGCTGTCGGTACTTCCGCTATTGCCGCACCAGATCGAAACGGAAGGGTGTTCACTCAGCCGAAAGAACTGCTGGCGCACTTCAAGTGATACCATTTGTTGAAAGTGCAAATCCGCGGGATACATGCCCTCCGCAAACATAAAATCCTGCCACACCATGATGCCAAGCGAATCACATATGTTGTAAAACCGGTCATCTTCATATACGCCACCGCCCCAGACGCGCATCATATTCATGTGCGATTCCTGCGCGCCTTTCAGCAGCATGTAATATTTTTCTGTGGTTACGCGTGGCAAAAAATTATCAGCAGGAATCCAGCTGGCTCCTTTAATGAAAACTGGCCGGTCGTTCAGCACAAAACTAAAGCTGGTGCCAAAATGATCTGGTTGAACGGCAAGTTCGATGATCCGGATGCCGAATGCAACTTTTTCCGATATTACTTGTTTGCCAATGGTAAACTCGCAGGTGAATTCATACAGATTGGGTTTTCCCATGCCATTGCACCACCAGAGACGGGGATGGGGCACATAGAAATAAAACATCGATCCCGGTTCATTTATAGCGATCATTGACGATTTATCATATAAT
>DATDOQ010000085.1:0-6494 GCA_035293205.1 Bacteroidia bacterium | reverse complement strand
CCTGACCGAATGCCCCCGCGACGCCATGCAGGGCATACACGAATTTATTTCCACAGAAAAAAAGGTCAGGTACATTAACGCGCTTTTAAAATGCGGTTTCGGCACCATTGATTTCGGAAGTTTTGTTTCACCGAAAGTGATTCCGCAGATGCGCGATACGGCGGAAGTTTTAGTAAAGCTGGATCTTTCCGGCACCCGTTCGAAGCTGCTTGCGATCGTAGCAAATGTACGCGGGGCAGAGGAAGCGGTAAAGTATGACCAGGTTGATTGTCTCGGTTATCCTTTTTCAGTTTCAGAAACATTCCAGCAGCGCAACACGAATGCTTCGATGGATGAATCCCTTTTGCGGGTGGAAGAAATGCAAGAGTTATGCGTCCGGCATAACAAAACACTGGTGGTTTATCTTTCCATGGCATTTGGCAATCCCTATGGCGATCCCTGGAGCGCGGAGATTGTGATGAACCGGGCAAAACAACTGACGGAAATGGGAATTATGACGATCGCGCTCGCAGATACCATTGGCATCAGCAACCCGGAAAACATCCATTACCTCTTTTCAAATCTCATCCCGGCTTTGCCCCAAGCAATCCTCGGCGCGCATCTGCATACGACTCCCAACACCTGGAAAGAAAAGATGGAAGCCGCCTGGATGGCCGGTTGCCGGAGTTTCGATCATGCTGTCAAAGGTTATGGAGGATGTCCAATGGCCGCTGATGAGCTCACCGGGAATATGCCTACGGAAAAAGTGCTTGAATTCCTGGCCGGAAAAGGAATTGATACGGGCATAAATAAACCTGCATTTGACGAAGCCATGCTCCTGGCCGGTCAAACTTTCAGTTGAACCTCGTTTGGTTGGTAAAATTTCGCCTTAAACTATTGATAACAAGCACAGTAAGTGAAATTCTTTCGCTTACTGTGCAGCTGGGTGTTACCACCCGGCTCCCGGATGATCGGGCAAACTTCATCCATAGTAGCCTCTTGAAGCCATTTCGGTGGTCGTTTTGCCTGCTAAGATGGCGATCTGCAGAATTTGCAAACAACCACATTCTGAACACTTTCCATTAGCCTTAAAAAAGTATGGGGTGGGGAAATCCGGGGAATAATACCTACAGAGGGTACGATTATACCCAAAAAAAAACCGGACAAGCCGGCGTAACTCCAAGACATTCGGTATAGTTCAGGGCAGGAAATAGCCCTTAAAACTTAAATTTTAAATATAAATATTGACAACAAGAAGTTTAGAGGCTCAATTGGGATTGAGCATGTTACCACGCACTTATTTAATGAAAATTCAGCTGGGATTACGCGTCCACATCTTCCATCCCGGTGATGATACCATCCGTGATGTAAACAATGTAGGTATGGCCGTTCGAAGCCTGGCAAAGAACATTGCAGGAAGCAGGCACTTGCACAACGCTAGTTAACTTAGCACCCGTCCGGACCATGACGTAATTGTAAATATCCTCATAAGAAACGCCGCAATAGCTGCTGCTGCTGGTGGATGACGATGCAGGGTTTCCAACCTGAGCATTTGCCGCGAGGGGGGCAAGTCCTAACATTAAGGCCGCAATGAGGAAAAAAGCTCTGTTTTTCATATTGATGGTTTGGTGTTATTTTCTGTTAGTCAACGGTTCAAATGTCCGACCTCCTTTGTGTAAATTTTGCGACAAAAGATTTTTTTTAAGACATTCGGGTTCGTTTTGGCAATTGTTCCCCCTTGCTAACATACCACTTATGGACAGACTTTACAAATTAATGCATTCACTTACACCGCAACAGGTAAAAGTGCTCCGCAGTTACCTAACTTCTTTTTCTACGCGCGATGGCAATACTAAGTTCTGGGAGCTGGCGGAATTTGTATTAAAGAGCAAAAATGGTGCCCCCAGCATCGAAGAATGTTCCGGTAAGATCTACAAAGCCCTCCCGGATAGCCGCATTGACAAGCTTAAAAACCGGGTTTATGACAAAGTTCTCGACTCCCTGCTGATTGATATAAATACCAGCCGCAACGATTATGAGGACGAATTACAGCCGATCCAGATCAAGCTGCGGAAGAAAATGATCCTTTGGGACCTGTTAAAACAGACTCCCCTGCGCGAAACCGCCGGACTCGAAATGGTGAAGGATATTATCACAACCGCCCGGCAATACGAGCTTTATCCCATCCTGTTGGATGCCCTTTATATTCTCAAGCGGAACTATGGCTTAAGGAAGGGTATGGATTTCTTTGAAAAAATGAACCGGGAGATCGAAGTGGCCGAGAAGGGAAAGCAGCATGCGCAGCGCGCCCTGGACCTTTACGTGCAGCTTGGACAGGTTTCAACTTTTGATACCAAGGCAGATATCGTAAGGTTAAAAGATTTCCTCTGGAAATGTATCGAAGAGCTCCGTCAGTATTCGGTGGATACAGGTGTGAAATCCGTGCTTTATTTTCTCAAGGTGTTCGAAATGTCATTCCAGCAGCTGGAAAAACAGTACGAAGAAGCTAAAGCCACGGCATTTTCTATTCTGACTTTACTGAAGGAGCATAAAGTCCTGAACCGCAGAGGACGATTCGGTGTCACCTATACGCATATCGCCGAATTCGAGATTTTCCTGGGCAATTATGATTCAGCGCTGGAATACCTCCGCATGGCGCGCGAATACATTGCCGGCAGCCAGATCAACCTTGCTATTAATAAAAAGCTGGAAGTGGATGTGCTTTTTCTGAAAGGAGATTATACAAAAGCGAAAGAATTGATCGAAGAGCTCTCGCTGCAAAGCGCCAATGTTACCGGTGACTTCCGGCGGGACATTTACCTGTATTATAAGGGATGTTGTCAGTTCATGCTTGGGGAAATACGTGATGCTGCGCGCCTGCTGAACCAGAACTTCGTCATTACCAAAGACAAGCTCGGCTGGGACGTAAACATCCGTTTCATGCGCATACTTGTTATGGTGGAACGCGATAAGCCGGATGAAGCCGCGCTGATGGTCATGAGTCTCGCCAAACATATTCAGCGTTACCAGCAAAGCAAGGCTTTGAATGAGCGTGATAAAATGCTGATGTCACTTTTCCGCGCATTGCAGACGGAAGGATTTGCTTTTCATCGCCCGGGAGAAAATGCGTACCGCCTTCTTTTATTGCTCAAGGAACATGGTAAGCCGCATAGCTGGGAACCCCTCAGTCCTGAGCTGATACAGATCCACAACTGGATCATCCGCAAGTACAAACATTTTTTACCCCCGCATTCCGACGAAAAACGCGCCATGCGTGGATCAAAAGAAGAGGAATAGGAGCCGCGCCCGCCTGCCTAAGCACTGACCCTTGCGGCGGCCGGCAGGGATTACACGAATTACACGGATTAAATTCAACAACTGATCTTGCCTTTTTATTCTCTTCGTCCGCTAAAACGCATGATGAAATAAAGCAGCTGTGCCACCGCTGCCAATGCAGCAACCAGGTAGGTCATCGCCGCCCAGCGCAAAGCTGTTTCCGCTTTTTCCTGCTCTTCACCATAAGAAACGCCGGTGTTTTTTAACCAGGCTAGCGCACGCCGGCTGGCATCAAACTCCACAGGAAGCGTTATAAGCGCAAATAAAGTCACAACCGATTGCGCGATAATTATAACCAACAAGGCCTGGTTCACCAGCGCGTAAGAAAACGCAAGGAAAATCATGGCGATGTAAATAAAATTCATGGCCATGGATGCAAATTGAACAAAAGGCACCAGCTTCGAACGCAGCTGCAATGCCTGATAGCCGGTTGCATGCTGTACGGCGTGACCACATTCATGCGCCGCAACTGCCGCCGCAGAAATGGTAGCGCCATTGTAAACGTCCGGACTCAGGTTGATCGTTTTTTCAGCCGGGTTGTAATGATCGGTCAGCCGGCCTTCCGCCGACATTACTTTCACATCGGAAATAGCATTGTCGCGCAACATTCTCTCAGCCACCTGTTTTCCTGTTAATCCCAGGCGTAAAGGAATTTGCCCATAACGACTGAAAACGGAACGCAGTCTTGCCTGCACAATAAATCCTGCCAGCAAAAACACTACAACAATGGCCATGTAAACAGGGTCGTAAAACATCTTCTTGTTTTTTTGTCAGTGCCGCTTCAAAACATGAACCAGAACTTATTTTGCCATCCTGGTATCTTTGCAGCTGCCGTTTAGACAAATTTAAAGTCTAATTGTCAGAAAAGAGCGTGCCACCCGTTTATTATCTTTGACAACTGCCGATCGATTTTGAAACCCGCACGCTTATGAAACTTCTCGAAGGAAAAACAGCCATCATCACCGGCGCATCCCGTGGAATTGGCCAGGGAATAGCGCGTTTGTTTGCGCAGCAGGGCGCCAATATCGCTTTCACTTTTCTTTCATCTGTTGAAAAAGGGCAGGCGCTTGAAAAAGAGCTCGCCGCTTTCGGTACAAAAGTAAAAGGTTACCGTTCCGACGCGGCAGATTTTAAAGCCGCGGAAGAGCTGGTGAACGCGGTGGTAGCAGATTTTGGAACGGTGGACGTACTTGTAAACAACGCAGGAATCACAAGAGATACGCTGCTGATGCGCATGACCGAACAACAGTGGGATGAAGTGATCAACGCCAATTTAAAATCCGTTTTTAACCTAACCAAAGCGGTGCAGCGGCCCATGCTGAAGCAACGCAAAGGATCTATCATCAATATGAGCTCGGTGGTGGGCGTTCGTGGAAATGCCGGCCAGGCAAATTACGCCGCATCCAAAGCGGGGATCATTGGCTTTACAAAATCAGTCGCGCTGGAGCTGGGATCGCGCAATATCCGCAGCAACGCGGTGGCGCCCGGATTCATCGAAACCGAAATGACCGCTGCGCTCGATCAAAAAGTGGTGGAACAATGGCGCGAAGGAATTCCGCTCAAAAGAGGAGGCACGACGGAAGATGTTGCCAACGCCTGTCTTTTTCTCGCGTCTGATCTTTCCGCGTATGTCACCGGACAGGTATTGAATGTTTGTGGTGGAATGTTAACGTAAACTGATCCGGATCCGACTTGCCTGTGATTTTTTTTCTATGAAACTCTCCGTCATTACAGAAGCGCCGTCATGGTATATCCTGCTTTGCATTTTTGCAGGCGCGCTGTATGCGGGCGTTCTTTACTGGCGTGAAAAAAAGCTGGTTGATATTTCCCGGTGGTTGCTGGGAATCATGGCTACATTCAGGTTCATCGTTGTATTCATTCTTGCTTTTCTCCTGCTGAGTCCTTTGCTCGAAACAGTTTTCCGCGATGTGCACAAGCCTGTCATCGTCGTTGCGCAGGATGTTTCGGAGTCATTGCTGATGGGGAAAGATTCCGCATTCAACCGCCATCAATACTCTGAAAAATTGCAGCTGCTGGTAGATGGGCTGGAGGATAAATACGAAGTTTTTGTGTACAGCTTTGGTGATCATTTCCGGCAGGGATTGGATTTTAATTACCCTGACAAATACACCGATTTTTCTACGCTCTTTGATGAAATATCCACGCGGTATTCCGACCGCAACCTCGGCGCTGTGATTGTCGCGAGTGATGGAATTTATAACCAGGGACAAAGTCCTGTTTATGCCGCCGCAAAGATCCGTGCGCCGGTTTTTTCTGTTGCCATGGGCGATACAACCATCCGGAAGGACCTGATCCTGTCTAAAGTCGTGCACAACCGGATCGCATTTCTTGGCAATACTTTTCCGTTGGAAGCAGTTATTGACGCTCACCGGTGCGCCGGTTCCCGCGCTATGCTTTCCGTTTCAAAAGGAAAACAAACGCTGGTTTCAAAACCGGTTGAAATAAGCAAAGATCCTTTTACGGTTACAATCCCGGTGGAATTGCAGGCGAACGCGGTGGGGCTGCAGCGTTATTCCGTTGCGCTCACCGTGCTCGAAGGTGAAAGCAATGCAGTAAATAACCGGCAGGATATTTTTATTGATGTGCTCGACGCGCGCGAAAAAATATTGATCGTGGGCGCAAGTCCGCATCCGGATATCGGGGCGATCAAGCTGGCGATTGAAACCAATGATAATTACCAGGTGGAGACGTATATGCTCGACAAGTTCAACGAACCGGTGCAGGGCTTCAGCATGGCGATCCTGCATGGCATTCCATCTGAAACAGCGCAGGGAAAAAAGCTGCTCGCCGATCTTGCCGCTGGAAATATTCCTGTTTTTTATGTCACCGGGCATCAGAATCGTTACGGGCTTTTCAATAATCTCGCTACCGGCGTTTCGGTTTCTACAAGCGGTTACCGCGCCAATGAAGTGGAGCCTTACGCGGTCGCTGATTTTCCGCTGTTCAATCTCAGCGAAACTACTTTGAATTACATTTCAAAATTTCCGGCAGTAATTTGCCCATTTGGAAATTTCCAGGTTTCGCCGGCTGCCATACCGCTTCTGCGCCAGAAAATCGGGTTGTCCCGCACCGATTATCCGCTCTGGATCTTCAGCACGCAGGATGAGCGGAAAGTGAGCGTTTTTCTTGGGGAAGGTTTGTTCAAATGGCGGCTCCAC